>JBAXIG010000078.1:0-6633 GCA_037138535.1 Actinomycetes bacterium | reverse complement strand
CAGCCTTCTTCACAGGCGCAGCCTTCTTCACAGGCGCAGCCTTCTTCACAGGCGCTGCCTTCTTCGCAGGCGCAGCCTTCTTCGCGGGAACACTCTTTGCCGGTGTCGCTTTCTTAGCCGGGGCTTTAGCAGATGCCTGAGCTGGCGACTTCTTGGCGGCGGTCTGGCCGCTCTTTCCAGCAGATGTGGGCACTGAGGTTCCTTCTGTAAAGCATTCGGGGTGATGCGGGTGGGCATATTGTAATTCGTCTGGCACCCCTCTGATTACCGAATTACCGCCATCTGGCCTGGAAATGATGGTCAAATCAGGGAGAGCAGGGGGTTCCGGCTCCGATTGGCGCTCAAACGCCTAAGAATGGGTGTGCGAGAGGCGTTCCAGGCGAGCCTCAGCCTTATGCAGAGTATGGCGAATAATCTCTCCTACCGCCTCCACCTCGATCAAGAAGCCGTCGTGGCCAAAGGGTGAGGCGACTACCAAAGCTGCTTCAGCGGAAGGTGCAAGATCAGCAATCTCTTGCTGAAGGCGAGGGGGAAAGAGGCGGTCGGTATCAATGGTGACCACCACGATGGGGACCTCCGCAGTAGCCAGTGCCCGCTCCACACCACCACGACCGCGCCCAATGTCGTGGGAACTCATCGCATTGGTAAGCCGAATATACGTATTGGCATCGAAACGGTGCTGCAACTTATCGGCCTGATGATCGAGATAAGACTCAACAGCCCACCGCCCCGAATTATCGTCTTGTAAATCTCGCCCGAAGCGCACATCCATTTCACTTTCACATCGATAGGTGAGGTGTGCGATACGGCGGGCAATTCCCATACCCGCGGTAGGACTGAAATCTTTGTCGTAAAAATCTCCACCATAGAAATATGGGTCTTTCTTAATAGCCTGAATCTCTACCGACCACGTGCCGATCTGATCTCCGGTTGCCACCGACGAAGATCCGATCGTACAAATCCCAGCGACCCGATCTGGATAGGCAATGGCCCACTCCAACGCGCGCATTCCACCCATCGATGGTC
Organism: Actinomycetes bacterium; assembly: GCA_037138535.1. GTDB lineage: Bacteria > Actinomycetota > Actinomycetes > Nanopelagicales > Nanopelagicaceae. The sequence goes on along the minus strand of JBAXIG010000078.1, from coordinate 5,607 downwards.
CGACGGCAATGACGTATCGCTCAATCCTTAAGGCATCAGAAAAAGCAATCTCTGCTTGCACCATGTCGCGAATAGTGACGGCCGGAAAACGAGATCCATAGAAATGACCGTCTGGGTGAATCGATGCCGGACCGGATGATCCCTGACATCCTCCGATGACATTCGGGCAGACCACAAAGTACTTATCAGTGTCGAAGGGTTTCCCTGGGCCTACCATTTCGGGCCACCAACCGGGAACATCCGACCATCCGGTGAGTGCGTGATTGACCAGAATGGCATTGGAGCGATCAGCATTGAGAGTGCCCCATGATTGATAAGCAATTGTGACGTTCGGAAGTACTTCACCCGATTCCAAAGTGAGATCACCGATCTCAAGGAAGAGCCGATCTCCCGGGTCATCTCCCTCCAACCATGCGCCCGTAATCGAGGTGCGATCCGCGCGCAGACGCACTTCAGCCGCGGAGGCGACTACTGTCGCCCCCGCAGCTTGATGCGAAGTGCGCGGACACATAATTACGCGCCTTTAGCGGCGCGGAACCCGATCTCGATATCTGCTTTAAGGTCTTCCACATTCTCTAGACCAAGACTCAACCGAACCAGGCCCGGAGTAACGCCAGCAGCTAGTTGCTCGGAGGTACTTAATTGAGAGTGTGTAGTCGTCGCGGGATGAATGACCAACGAGCGCACATCGCCAATATTGGCTACGTGGCTGAAGAGTTCAAGAGACTCTACAAACTTTCGACCAGCATCCACACCGCCCTTAAGTTCAAAGGAGAGCACGGCGCCTGAACCCTGGGGTACATACTTCTTTGCCAAGCGATGCCACGGGGAAGAAGGAAGTGAGGCGTAATTGACTTTCTCCACTTCTTCACGAGTCTCGAGCCAAGATGCAATGCTCTTAGCGTTTTCCACATGGCGCTCGATACGAAGGCTCAAAGTTTCTAGACCTTGAGCAAGGAGCCAGGCATTGAATGGGCTCACTGCAGCACCGATATCACGAAGTAACGTGAGACGAATCTTGAAGATATATGCAAGGTTTGCGCCAAAGGCTGATCCGACGCCCAGCGCTTGTGCGTATACAAGGCCGTGGTAACTGGGATCTGGCTCATTGAAGCTCTTGAAACGCTCTGGGTAGCGGGCGTAATCGAAGTTGCCTGAATCCACGATCGCACCAACAACAGCGTTGCCGTGACCTGAGAGGAACTTAGTTGCCGAGTGAACTACGACGTCGGCACCATGCTCGATCGGACGAAGAAGGTACGGAGTTGCCACTGTGTTATCTACGATCAGTGGAACACCAAATGCGTGCGCCACGTTGGCCACGCCTTCGATGTCGAGGATATCGTTCTTAGGATTTGAAATTGTCTCACCGAAAAACGCCTTTGTGTTCGGACGAATCTCTTTACGCCATGACTCGAGGTCATCTGGATCTTCCACAAAGGAGACTTCAATGCCGAGCTTGGGAAGCGTGTAATGGAAGAGGTTGTACGTTCCGCCGTAAAGGCTGGGGCTCGAAACGATGTGATCGCCGGCTTCAGCGACTGCCAGGATTGAAAAAGTTGTTGCTGCCGAACCAGAAGCGACGAGCAACGATGCCACGCCACCCTCAAGAGACGCGATGCGTTGCTCTACGGCATCTTGCGTGGGATTCATGATGCGCGTGTAGATATTTCCCAACTCAGCAAGACTGAAGAGATCGGCAGCATGCTTGGTGTCACGGAATTGGTATGCCGTCGTTTGATAGAGCGGCAGCGCGCGCGCACCTGTGGTGGGATCAGGAACTTGACCTGCGTGGATCTGGCGTGTTTCGAAAGACCATCCACCCTTTGCGGAATCAGACATAGTTTTCAACTTTCTCGTCGTTAGTGTGAAAGCACGGCGAGAGTACGGATCGTGAACCTAAAAATAGGTAACGAAACATAACCCCTCCTGAGGGGCCTCCGTTGAGAGACCCGCGCTTGTCGACCGGTGTCGACCTGGTCCTCACCCGGAGCACCCCACCGCGGTGGAGGGTTGCCGTCCAGCAAGCCGGGGCTAAACGCTGGAACTCATGACCTGTGCGAAAGATTAGCGAGCAAGAGGCAAAATTGTCTAATCAGGCAGCATCGCGTACGAGCTCCTCTAATTTCTCGGCCAGTTCATGGCGCATTCGGGTAAAAGCCTCCGGCGGCCAACCACTTTCCATCACGCGCTTCAAGAGGCGCGCGAGTGAATACTCCGGGTCATCCTTCATAGCTTCATCGAGGGCTAGCCGCGCGAGCCCACCCTCCCCTGCCTCATAACTTGTCGCCGAGAGTAGACAGGCAACCGGAGCGCGGTAGCCGAGAGACGCTTGGGCAAGGAGGGTGCGCCACAGTTCCACGGCGCCGAGCAATTGCGTACTTTCGTGCATAGTGATCGCGAAATCGCGCAGCGCGACATTTTCCAGGGCGAGCAGTGTGGGCCCGATCTCAACCGGCAAAAGCGTGCGACTTGCCTGCCACCGTGCCCAGACTCTTCGCAGAAGTGCGGCCGCTTCTGGAAGAGGCAAGACTTGACCCATAGATGAAATGGGCGCACCCACCTGGGCAAGAGTGGCAGCCAAATCATGCTCGGAGACGCACGGCATCACGTGTCCGCGAATTACATGCTCGACAGCGATACGTGAACTTTCGAACGCAGGAAGTGGGTTACCTTCATCTGGGCAGGAACCACATTCACTTTCGCACAATCTCGAGTTCCAATGCGTTTCGTTAACAACAATGGATTCGATGAGAGAAAATCCAGCGGACTTAATTTCGTTCTCACAAATCTCGAGGAATGAAAGCCCGTCACCACTCGTATAAGCAACAAGCATGACACCTTCAATATTTTGCCAAGCAAGTGCCCCGATTAACTCTCGCGCAGAATCACGTTCGTTGGGAACAATGATCTCGGCGCGCATGACTCGAGCGAGTCGGCGTTCTGAGTTGAGTGAGAGCACGACGAGGGAATTTTGCGGATGAAATCCTAAGAGAAATGGAATCGTGAGGAGAAGATCCTGCGGGGTATCAAGGATGAGGGGTGAAGAGTTATATGGTGTCATGTGCGGAGCCTGCCGACTTCTACACACGTTGTCAGGAGCGAGATCGACTACTTGTGGATATCAAGTGTCCACGTGCAGACCGCACCCGTAAATGCGAAGCGTAGGTAATCACTATCGGATCTCCTATGACCTCTACCGTTTCCCCCTCGCTGGTCTCCGCAAAGACATTCCATATTACCTGCGCACTCAACAAGTAGAGATTTACCTTGCGATACGAATGCATCACCACCCCAGCCGGATAAGGGTCTCCTAGGCCGGCCTCCCTGGTTGCCCCATCTCCAAAACTCCAATGCACTGATGGTTTCACTGTGATCCGTAAGTCAAACCCACTCACGGAGAGGGTGAAGGGTCTCGGCAACGGCCTTAAATATGCATTAACTGGAATCGCCACGACCGCCTCCCGTGGCTCCACAGTGATCGTCAAATCAGGAATATGTTTGCGGACACTTTCGCGAACAACTGGAGATGGCTTTCGCACCACCACGGGCGGAGTGCATATCCCCGGAAAATCGATCGGCGGTTGGCAGCGCCCAGGTGAATTCTCGATTTGAATCACTGGAGATGTTGTGCGAGTCATTCCGGCAAGTGCGCGTTTAACGACCGTGGCCACCACATCGCTGTTGTCAATGTCAGTTGAAACGGTGAGACAAGAGCTCGTGGTGCACTGTGCTGTCGCACTTCCCCATGAACTCGCCACAAGTACAGATGCCAGAAGTACAACAAAAGAGACGCGCTTCATGGAGTGACCACCTGAGATTTAGCGGACGTCATCATCCATCTGCCGTTAGTTTCTGAAAAATTGAGGAGATCAATCGATTCCATCGCGCAATGTCGCGAGCAAATCTGCAGCGAGAGCTGTGTGCTCTGAAGTGCCTTCACTTCAAGTCCCCACAGGTCAAGACGATCGCTGCCAGAATGACATGTGGCTTCACCAAAGATCCGCGCAAAGAGCAGATCGAGCACCTCTGTAGGAATATTTTCGGGTATCAACCGTTGGGGATGGTGGGAGAACGCAGCCACCGAAGTGCTCACTTGCATTAACTGCGGATTCGGCTCTGGTTTGAGCGCCGCCCTGGTCGTGTTACACCCAAGTGGCATCAAGAGAAGCAGGAGCGCGAGATATTTCATGGCGGCACGCTAAAGAGGTAAAGGCGCCGAGGAGACCCGGCTCCCCCAACTCGACATTCTCGCCCTGAAAATGGGACTCCAAGCTCCTAGACTCTTACTGTGAGTAGTCGCGAGGAGAGCCACGGTGAGAATCACCGTCCCGAGAGTGGCGATGGTTGGCATGAATGCCACTGCGGCCATAAGCATTGGGGCATCTACGGCGCTGCTGGACTCCTAGCAGTGCGCCGAAGGGGCGAGGAACTCTTCGTGCTTCTCCAGCATCGCGCTCCATGGAGTCATAACGGTGACACTTGGGGGCTCCCCGGAGGAGCGCTCAATCGAGACGAGGATGCCATCGCAGGCGCCTTTCGAGAGGCGCTCGAGGAAGTGGGGATCGACGCCACCCACCTGACGCCACTGCACTCATACATGGACGACCATTCAACATGGAGTTACGAGACAGTTATTGCACTCGCATCAGATCACGCTGAGGCATCGGTTGCCAATCACGAATCAGTTGCGGTGGCCTGGATTGCCACCAACGGTGTCGAAGCAGAAAACCTGCATCCCTCGTTTGCCAAGTCGTGGCCGGCGCTGCAGAAAATTTTACAAAGTTTAGGGATCTAGAAAAAAATGCGGGGGCTCTCTCTCGAGAACCCCCGCATTACTCGTTGATGATTAGCTGCAACCGCTGGTCGATCCGCAACCTTCGCAGACGTAGCAAGAGCCTGCTGGGCGCATCTTTGTTCCACAAGTGATACACATCGGCGCATCTTGATTGCGGCCCATCATGGCTTCGAGGAGCTCAGTAGAAGAGCCCACCTGCCTAGCAGGGGCAGCAGAAGCTGCGGCTATTGGCTTGGTGACCAAATCTTCGCTCTCTAACGCACTGATTTCTTCAGCAGCAGTGTATGAACCTGTTTCGAGTTCACGGGCACGCTCGTCAGCGGTGTAGATACCAAGCGCCGAGCGCGTCTCGTAATCCAAGTAATCAAGAGAGAGACGACGGAAGATGTAATCCATGATGGATTGCGCCATCCGTACGTCAGCATCATCTGTCATACCAGCTGGCTCAAAGCGCAGGTTGGCGAACTTTTGTACATAGGTCTCAAGAGGAACGCCGTACTGAAGGCCAATAGAGACCGCGATTGAAAAAGCATCCATCACACCGGCAAGAGTGGAGCCTTGCTTGCCGAGCTTGAGGAATACCTCACCCAGTGAACCGTCTTCATACGAGCCAGCCGTCATGTAACCCTCAGCGCCGCCGACCGTGAAAGAAGTGGTGAGTGACGGGCGTGACTTTGGCAAGCGACGACGAGTAGCTGCGGCTAAAACTTCAACCGGCTCTTCCTCTTGAACACCGCGGGCATCTGAAAGCGGCTGACCCACCTTGCAGTTGTCGCGATAGATGGCAAGTGCCTTGAGACCGTACTTCC
>JBAXIG010000077.1:0-6698 GCA_037138535.1 Actinomycetes bacterium | reverse complement strand
GTGTAAAGCACGCCGCCAGCGTTCGTCCTGAGCCAGGATCAAACTCTCCATAGATGCTTGATCTGGCAAATGACGTAACTAGCTTTAGTTACTGTCTTTTACCAAAGGAATTTCGCCTCAAAGCACTACTTACGTAGCCCCTCGAGGACGAGGTTAATTGGCATTGACTTGTGGCACACTGTTGAGTTCTCAAGGTACGAATGCGCACCAATCCCGAACTTTCGCTCGTTTTTGGGGCAACTCTCCAAACTTAGCCGGATGTTCATCTAGGGTCAAATTGACCTGATTTCGCGTCCGTATTTGGGGAATCGAACGGCCATTTTGCTGTCCGTTTCTCGACTTGCTGAATACTACGAGGTTCCCCGCATAACACCTAATCGCGTGGTGTCGTATCGCGAAAATACCTATATAAATATGGTCTTTATCGTCAATCTTGCCTCTTGATAAAATCTTTTGAAAACAAAAAAACTAGCCGATCTCCACAGCACCAATTTCGCGTTTTCCTCGTCGCAGCACCAGGAATCGACCCCCGACCAGGTCATATGCTCCAGGCGTGAAGGCTTCGTCCGTGATTTTCACGTTGTTCAGATAGGCCCCACCCTCGCGAATTGCCCGCCGGGCGGCTGATTTTGAATCCACAATGCCGGTCAGCGCCATGAGATCAATCAGCGAAGGCATCTCCCCCGCCGGGATAGTAGCCCGTGGTACTTCCGCCAAGGCTCCCGCCAGGGTGGCCCCATCTAGATCGTTCAGTTCGGCTTGCCCAAAGAGCGCGCGAGATGCTTGCTCTACGCGCTGGTATTGGTCGCCTCCGTGTACCAAGGTGGTCAATTCGCGAGCAAGTGCCTTCTGCGCCTCGCGGCGCTCGGGGGCAGCTTCCACCTGGCTTGCCAATGCATCAATCTCATCTTTTGGTAGGAAGGTAAGGATCTTGAGGTAAGGCACCACGTCGCGGTCATCGGTGGCGATCCAGTTTTGATAAAACGCGTAAGGCGATGTCATTTCTGGATCGAGCCAGATTGTGCCGCTGGCGGTCTTACCGAATTTGCCACCATCAGCCTTTGTCATCAGCGGAACGGTGAGTGCATGTGCGCTGCCCTGATCTACCCGCCTAATGAGATCTAGCCCAGCAGTGATGTTTCCCCATTGATCGCTTCCACCCATCTGCAGCACGCAATTATGGCGGCGGTAAAGCTCAAGGAAATCAAGAGATTGCAAGACTTGATAAGAGAACTCGGTGTATGAAATTCCGCCATCTTCAAGCCGTGCTGAAACTGAATCTTTTGCGAGCATTTGATTAACTGAAAAGTGTTTGCCTATATCGCGCAAGAATTCGAGCGCAGAAATGTCCTTCGTCCAGTCGTAGTTATTTGCAACGAGAGCGCCAGTAGGCGACTCGTCGAATGAGAGAAAGCGTTCGAGTTGTAGACGAATTCGGGCGACCCACTGTTCAACAAGTTCTTCATCATTGAGTGCGCGTTCAGCAGAGCGACCACTCGGATCCCCCACTAAGCCAGTTGCGCCACCCACCAATGCGATGGGGCGATGGCCAGCTAATTGGAGGCGGCGGAGAACCAGGAGCACAACCAAGTTACCCACGTGCAGGCTGGGGGCTGTCGGATCGAAGCCAATATAGGCAGTGATAGGCCCCTTGTCGAAAGACTCAATGAGCGCAGCCTCATCGGTGGTTTGGGCAATGAGCCCGCGCCAACGAAACTCTTGGATGATCTCTACCCCACTCATGCTCACAATCACTCCATTCTTTCTCCCGATCCTACGCGGTGAGATCAGAGTGTGGCGGCGAGTTTTAACTCTGCCCAGGCTCGTGTTCGGGAAGTTTCAGATTTGAGCGCAGCAATCTGCAGAGAAACCGCAGCCGGCGCCGTCCCACCAAATCGTGACCTACCCGCTATCGCCCCGTCGACTTGTAGCACCAGACGAACTTCAGGTGTGAGACTCGGATCAATTTCGCCGAGCTGTGCATCTGAGAGTTGATCTAGATCAATGCCCAATGCTTCGCATTGACGCACACAAGCTCCGGCAACTTCGTGAGCGGTGCGAAACGCCATGCCCCTTACGACCAACCAATCTGCAATTTCGGTGGCTAACGAATATCCAGTAGGTGCAGATTTTGAAATCACATCATCGTTAAAAGTACTTGTCTGGATCATTCCCGTGATTGCAGGAAGCAGCACCATCAAAGTATCTAGTGAGTCAAAGAGTGGCTCCTTGTCCTCTTGGAGATCGCGGTTGTAGGCGAAGGGCAGTCCTTTGAGCATCGTAAGGATGCTGACTACATTTCCTATAAGCCGTCCACTCTTTCCACGCGCCAATTCAGCAACATCAGGATTCTTCTTCTGGGGCATGATGCTTGAACCAGTCGAATAGGCATCTGAAAGATTGACCCAGCCAAATTCCTTCGATGCATAAAGACACCACTCTTCACCGATTCTAGATAAGTGCACGCCTACCAAAGCGAAGACGAATGCGGCTTCGGCTGCAAAATCGCGATCACTAACAGCGTCGATTGAATTGGCGACTGCGTCAGTAAATCCAAGTTCAAGCGCGCTTCGCTTCGGATCTAATTCCAACGCGGAACCAGCAATGGCCCCCGCCCCGAGCGGAGAGTAAGCCGCCCGCCTATCCCAATCTTGTAAGCGATCAATATCTCGTAAAAGAGCATGTGCATGCTTTGCAATCTCGTGACCAAGTGAGACTGGCTGCGCATGCTGTAAATGCGTAAAGCCTGGTGCAGCTACATGTACGTGCCTTTCGGCTTGCGAAATAAATGCGTCGGCAAGATCAGTAAGTTGCACTGCGATCTGCGCAGCCGCATCACGAAGAAAGAGTCGGAAGTCTGTCGCCACTTGATCATTTCGGGACCTTCCAGCTCTTAACTTGCCACCGACTTCACCCAGGCGTTCAACCAAAATGCGCTCTAAGGCACCGTGCACGTCTTCATCGGAGGACTCCGGGACGAGGATGCCCTCGTGATACTGAGTGATCATCAGAGTCAATTCTTTAACAATGCTTTGCGACTCTGGCGCGGAGAGCAACCCGGCGCTTTCTAAGATATGTGCGTGTGCAATTGATCCGCGTAAATCATACGGCGCAAGACGCCAGTCGAAGTGCACGCTACGAGAGAGCGCTTCCATTGCATCGGCGGAAGACTCATTAAACCTGCCTCCCCAAAGTTTGCCGTGACTCATACCGCGTCCCTTTCGCTTACAAATACACCCTCAGCCAGACGCAGTAGCGCGTCCTTAAGTGGAGTTGCATCAGCACGTTTGGAAATCACTAGCACCGTGTCGTCCCCAGCTACCGTGCCAAGAATTTCAGTGAGTTGATGTCCCAACGGAACTTCCACTCTATCCAAAGCTCCTGCAAGAAGATGTGCGCCACCCGGCGGAGTTCTAAGAACGATTAAGTTGACAGAAACTTCAGCAGAGATGAGCAACTCATTGGCAATGCGTGAGAGCCGCGTAACGGGATCCTCATAGCGCGAGGCATCCACACTTGGTAGACCAATCGCGTAGGTAAGTCGACCATCGGCCGACCGCATTTTCACAGCCCCAATCTCGTCTAGGTCGCGGCTCACGGTGGCTTGAGTTACATCAAAGCCTTCGGTGTTCAGTTGTTCTACCAGAGCGCTCTGTGAGTGGACTTCACCTGTGACGACAAGTCTTTCGATTCTGGCTCGTCTTGAAGTCTTCGTACGGGGGATGCTCATGACGTCACCTTTCTGATGGCCTTTTCGAAGAGCGATGTAAATTCAGAAATCTCAGCATCAGTAACGATGTAAGGAGGAGCTAGTCGAATTGTGTGAGGACCCGCAGCATTCACCAAAACCCCAAGACTCTGCAGTTCCCTGACTACCGCGGGCGCATCTTCTACTTCCATTCCAATCCAAAGGCCGACTCCTCGAATTGCGTGAACTCCTCCAATGGCTGAGAGGCCATCTTTAAGCACTCCCCCAAGTCGCGCGTTCGATTCAAGCAACTCATTCGATTCGATAACCGCGATAGTTGCCAGTGCGGCCGCGCAGGAAGTGGGGTTTCCGCCGAAAGTTGTGCCGTGCGAACCTGGAGTGAAAAGTTGCGCTGCGGGCGTCACTGCAATGGTGGCGCCCAGCGGGAGTCCACCACCTAAACCTTTAGCCACGGTGACAATATCTGGAGTGATCCCTTCATGTTGATAGCTAAACCATCTACCTGTTCGGCCCATGCCACCCTGTACCTCATCGCATGCGAGTAAAGCTCCGAAGCGCGTAGTGAGATCGCGTAAAGCAGACAAGTACCCAACGGGGGGCAGGATTACGCCCGCTTCACCCTGAATTGCCTCAACGATGACCATGGCAACATCACCGAGGGCGAGTGCCTCTTCCATTGCAATCAGGTCACCAAAGGGTACGTGCGTAATACCCGGAACAAGAGGTTCGAAAGGAGCGCGCTTATTCGGTTGGCCGGTGAGAGAAAGTGCACCCATGGTCCTTCCATGAAATGCACCGTCAGTAGCAATGATGCGGCCCTTCCCAGTGAGTCTTGAAATCTTGATAGCCGCTTCATTAGCCTCTGCCCCGCTATTACAGAAGAAAACTCGACCGCCACCCGACATCTGAGTGAGTTTCTTAGCTAATTGGAGAGCCATGGGGTGCGCGTACAAATTGCTGACATGGCTCAGAGTGGAAACCTGCTTGGTCACTGCAGAAACAATCTCCGGATGTGCGTGCCCCAAGAGACTTGTCGCGATTCCTCCCAAGAAATCCAAGTACTTCCTACCCGAGGAATCAAAAAGGTGGATCCCCTCACCGCGCACCAATTCAATTTCAGGATTTCCATAGTTATCCAGCATGACTTCGCTCCACTGCGTCATGAGATCACCGTGCCAGCCGCACCTGAGAGTGCTAAGTGGATTATCCCAGGGATACGCCCATCAACAATTCGCACATCTTTCACGCCAGCTGCTAAAGCATTGAGGGCTGCCTCGATCTTTGGCACCATGCCTTCCGAGAGAGAAGGTAAGAGCTCGTGTGCATCTTGTACCGATATCTCAGCCACGAAGGAAGATTCATCTGGCCATTGCGTATAGAGTCCTGAAACATCAGTAAGCATCACCAGAGTCGTAGCAGATAGTGCTCCTGCAAGCGTCCCGGCTGCCGTATCGGCGTTCACATTAAGGACTTGTCCATCGGAGTCGCTGGCATATGAAGAAACCACTGGGGTAAATCCAGCATCAAGAAGCGAGCGAATGATGGTTCCATTCACCTTCACAACGTCCCCCACTAAACCGATATCTGTCTGCACACCATCAATGAGTACTGTGCGTTTAGCTGCAACAAAAAGTGACCCATCATCGCCGCCCACTCCGACGGCCCTTCCACCAGCCGAGTTGATGAGGGCAACAATCTCGCTGCGCACTTCACCTGCAAGAACGGTGCGGACGACCTGAGCAACCTCTGCAGTAGTAACCCGGTAACCACCGCGAAACTCTCCCTCTAGGTTTAGCTTCTTCAACATCGCAGAAATCTGTGGACCTCCACCGTGCACCACGACAGGGGCCAAGCCCTCTGCGTGCAATGAAACAACTTCGGAGGCGAACGATTTCTTCAACGCCGTATCAGTCATTGCATTACCTCCGTACTTAATGACGATCATGACGAGTAGACCGAATTCTCATGGACATACTCGGCAGTGAGATCGTTAGTCATAATGGTGGCCGACTCAGAACCAGCACGAAGATCAATAATTATCTCAATCTTGCGGCCTGAAAGATCGACCAAGGAGCGATCATCACCAATGCCACCATTACGACAAATCGTAACGCCGTTCATTGATACGTCGATGCGATCAGGATCAAAGAGTGCAGAGGTCGTTCCCACAGCAGCGAGCACTCTCCCCCAATTGGGATCTTCACCATGCAAAGCGCATTTCAACAAATTATTGCGTGCACATGCCCGCCCGACCTCTTCGGCGTCTGCTACTGATGATGCATGGATCGTCGTGATGAAGACTTCCTTTGAGACACCTTCAGCGTCGGATTGAAGTTGCAACGCAAGGTTCATAGTGACTTCAGAGAGAGCAGCGGTAAATTCCTGGAGTGAAGGTGTGATTCCTGAAGCACCAGAAGCCATCAAGAGCACTGTGTCATTTGTAGATTGACAGCCGTCTGAATCCAAACGATTAAAGGAGCTGTTGCACGCATCTTGTAAGGCCATATCTAGATGCGTCATGTCGAGTACTGCATCTGTTGTGATGACGACCAACATGGTGGCAAGTGACGGCGCCAGCATCCCTGCGCCTTTCGCCATTCCACCAATCCGGATCTCGCCGAACTGTGACGTAGCCATTTTTGGCTTGGTATCGGTGGTCATAATGGCTAATGCCGCATCAGATCCACCATCTGCTGCAAGTGTGATTACTGCATGTGCTGCTCCTGCAAGGAGGAGGTCCATGGGCAGGCGTTCTCCGATCAGACCAGTACTGCACACAACCAGATCAGCGGCGGAAACGCCAAGGGCATCTGCGACATACTCCGCGCTTCGGTGAGTATCGAGGAAACCATCGCTGCCCGTGCAGGCATTTGCGCCTCCAGAGTTGAGAAGAACCGCATCAACTCGTCCGTCGACGATCACTTGCTCACTCCATTTTACTGGAGCCGCTTTCACGCGATTTGAAGTGAACTGAGCAGCTCCCACAAAT
>JBAXIG010000076.1:0-6729 GCA_037138535.1 Actinomycetes bacterium | reverse complement strand
TTCTAGGCTACGCTACACGCCCGTCATCACGCCACCTCCAGATGACACGCTTGAAGTGGGAGACCAACCCCTTTTTGTGGCTACCGCTGAGTCCGAACCAGCGCTACAAGCTTGCATCGCGCCAAATCACGCAGGCTAGTTTTTTTCATCTTCTCTCTCGGCTGCTGGTGCGCTGCGTTTTAGAATTGCCCAAGTGAGATATACCGTTAACAAGAAGAGTGGCCATCCCACGATAAGAGTTGCCACGCCAAGCGCAGTAGTTTCATTAGCCAAGTAGAGCGGTACTTGGATGGCAAGGCGCACCACAAAGAGCCCGACCCAAATCCACCCCGCGAGCAAGTAGGCACGGAGGCGAGTCGGATTCTTTCGCCAACCAAGATTTTCTCCAAGAATCGGCCCCAGTACTAAGCCAAGAATCGGCCAACGCAGCAAGTTCGCCACCAGATAAACCACACCATAAATACCACTCTTGATCATGCCCGGAAGAAAGAAATTCTCCGCTTTACCCGTACTACGCGAAAACCAAGCGCATACGAGCACGCCCACAAGCCCCGAGATTGCATGCTGAACGGTGTCGCGCTTGACTAAACGCGCAATGGCAGCAACCACAGCGATCGCTAACGCAATTATGAGCGAGAGATCTAGCTTCCTACTAATCGTAAAGACAAGTACGAAAGCGAGTGATGGAAGACCCGAATCAATAAGTCCTCGTTTGCCACCGAGGGCATCAATAACTTTGCGGTGATCGCTCATTTGGTATTTGGAAAGAGTCGATATACAGGGTTGTAAGAGAGCCAACCCTCTTCGTTTTTCATGATCATTCCAGTGACCTCTATATCTCTCCCAGGCGCGATCGCCGAAATACTCCTCTGCCCGAGCCAGATGCACGTCAGTTTTCCGGAACCATCCTGTATCTCGACCTCTAACGCAGGCACTCCAGAGTGTGGGCGAATAACAAGGGAGTTAATGGTCCCAATAACAGTGGCCCTACGACGCGGTTGTAAATCTGCAACACGTGTATGCATGTGTCGATTTGCGTCGGTGTGCAGCGAATCTGCATATTGCTCCGTTCGCGAAAACTCCCGCTTATTCATGAGCGACACCAGTCGAACCGAATCCGCCCGCACCACGTGCGCTCTCAGGCAGCACTTCTACTTCTACGAATTGCGCACTCTCTACGCGTTGAACCACTAATTGCGCAATGCGATCCCCGCGCTTAATGACGAAATCTTCTGTGCGGTCATGATTGATCACAATGATCTTAATCTCGCCGCGATAACCCGAATCGATTGTGCCTGGAGCATTAACAATGCCAATTCCACTCTTGATTGCGAGGCCAGAACGTGGGTGCACAAAAGCTGCAAAACCATCTGGGAGAGCAATTGAAAGACCTGTCGAGACGAGGGCGCGCTCTCCTGGAGCGATAACTCGGTCCTCGCTACTGCAGAGATCTGCCCCAGCATCGCCTGGTTTCGCATAGGAGGGAAGCGAAAGGTTCGGATCGCTCCGAGTAATGAGAACTTCGATCATTAGGGGTTCACCTCAAAGGAAGAGTCAATCTCGCGCATCAGTGCCGGATTGCCTTGAATCCGGGTGAGGTAATCCTCGGGAGCTGAATCCAAGAAGTGCTGCATATCGACAATGACAAAGAGTGATTGCGCGCGAATTGCAACCGGGCCATCCACCGCATTCAATCGCCCTTCACATCTTGAATAAACTTTGCGCCCTGAGACACCCAAAATTTCGGCGCTGAGATGAATTACAGAACCCACAGGGACGGGGAGGAGGAAATCGGTTTCCAGACGTCCAGTTACCGCTGGTTTTCGCAAGAGCCACATCAGGTGGCCGAGGACTTCGTCACAGGCAAGCGTCAGGATTCCTCCATGCGCTAAGCCGGGAGCTCCTTGGTGAAATTCAGAAACTGTAAAGATCGAGGTGATGCTCGCGCCCTCACCTGCCGCCGAGCGAATGCGTAGACCAGTGGGGTGAGATGGGCCGCAGCCGAAGCAATGTTCGAGGTGGGAGGGGATCTCTTGCCCAGGCTTTGGCGCATCGGGATGCACTTGCGCTGGCAAGGCATCAGCCGGAGGAGTAGTTGAAGGTACACGTGGCACGTTCCCAGAGTACCTTTCTTCCATGCCTCTTTCGCACTCTGACAAGACCGCGTTAATCACCGGCGCGACGAGCGGAATTGGGCTCTATGCCGCACGCGAACTGGTCTCTGCGGGATGGCGAGTAGTAGGTACGGCACGCACGCCCGTCCAGGCTGAGGTCTTACTCAAAGAGGTACCCGGAATTGAGGTACTGGTCGCTAATTTCGCCGAGCCAGAGAGCGCCTCACACCTCATCACGGCGACATTGGAGCTGCTTGGTCAAGCGCCATATGCCTTGGTCAACAACGCTGGATTTGCCGCACCCGGCGCAATCGAAGATGTAGAGCCGGCGTACGCAGCCGAACAAGTTCGAGTAAATCTCTTCATTCCCGCAGAGCTCATCCGTGGATTTCTCCCGAGCATGCGAAGTAGAGGAAGCGGACGAATCGTCAACATTTCATCAGTAAGCGGAAGAGTAGCTGCACCCTTTCTAGGTTGGTACAGCGCGAGTAAGTTCGCCCTTGAAGCGTTGAGCGACGCGTTGCGCGTTGAGCTCACCGGCAGCGGCATCCACGTATCCCTAGTCGAGCCCGCTTCCTTTTCATCAAACATCTGGTCTAAAGCGGGGACACAACTTCCCACAAGCGGTCCACACCAGAAGATTTACAAAAAAGCTGCCCGCCTTGTGCACGCCGAATATCCGGAGCCCACACCAGTAGCACGAGTGATCCGCGATGCGATCGAAAGCGACTCTCCTCGAACTCGCTACTTGGTGGGCAAAGGAACTGGCACAATTCCCTATGTGCGACTTCTCCCCGCCAAAATGATTGACGCATTCGTAGCGATCACTTTCGGTCTCAAGCGGCCACCACTGCTCATGCGTCTGCTCACCAAACGATCAACTCGAGGATGACATGTTTCTAGAAAAGGTCTATCCGCCACCGATCTCGTGGTTTCTGACGCTCATTTTTGGGTTAGCTATTGGTCTTGTTTTTGGCGCACCATTCGGTGTCGTCGTGGGCTTGATCGGCGGATTGCTTGCTGCCGGTTTAGTGAGCTTCTCACTTTGGCGTTCTACCTTTGAAATTAGCATTGATGGCGAGATGCTCATCGCCGAAGGAAACGAAATTCCACGAGCACAAATCACGCTCTGCACTCCACTAGACCGGGAAGCGACTCGCTCGACACTGGGACCGAAGGCAGATCCAGCGGCCCTCATCATCATGCGAGGCTGGGTGCACACTGCAGTGAAATTGGATATCGCAGAGCCAGAGAAGAGACGACCTTACATATTCATCTCGACCAGGCAATCTGACACGATCGCGGATCTGCTCAACAAAAAAGGGTAAACGAGAAAGTTACGCGCACTCACTACAGACCGCAGTAACGCCTTCGCCCTTAGCGAGTTGCGTGCGGTGGTGAACAAGGAAACAACGTGAACAAGTAAATTCATCCGCCTGTTTCGGCAGTACTCGAACAGTGAGTTCCTCACCAGAAAGATCTGCTCCTGGCAGTTCGAGCGTTTCAGCAAGTTCGGCTTCGTCTACATCGACTTGACCAGATTGCGCCTCCGCCCGACGCGCCTTTAACTCCTCAATCGATTCCTCGGTGAGTTCGTCATCGGTCTTTCGCGGGGTGTCGTAATCGGTGGCCATCTTCAACTCCTTCACATCAACTTCTCTTCAGAAATGCCTGACCGCGCGAATCATGCCTCTTTTTCGGTCTTCAAATGGCCAAAATGGCTGTGAATCTCTCGAGAATCCCAGAAATACGGGTGATCTCACTCTCATTCGACCACTTGGTAGGCATCCGAGCCCCTCGATCGGGGGGCTAACCTTCTCATATGCCCATTTACGCCCTCGGCGACCTCATCCCCCAAATCCATGATTCCGCCTACGTACACCCCGATGCCGTCATCATTGGAAGCGTAGTCATTGGTCCAGATTCCACCGTGTGGCCTGGGGCAGTTCTACGAGGGGACACGGGAGTTATCACAGTGGGTTCAAGAACAAACATTCAAGACGGAGCCGTCATTCACACGCACTCTAAGCACGTCACGACCATTGGTGATGACGTTGTGATTGGGCATAACGTGCACATCGAAGGTGCCACCATTGGGGATGCGTCTCTTATCGGTTCCGGCTCGACCGTACTACAAGGAAGTACAGTCGGTTTCAACGCACTAGTGGGAGCACAAGCTCTAGTGCCACCAAACACGACCATCCCGGATTACGCTAAAGCTTTGGGGGTCCCCGCCAAAGTAATACTAAATTCGGTTGAACCTGGATTTGGCAGTCCAAATGCTAAATATTATGTGGCTGCCGGCAAAAAATATGCCAACGAACTTCGACTGATCAAAGATTAAGGCAGTTCAGTAAGTAAGGTGAGAATGCGTTGCTCTATCTCATCGCGAATGGGTCGCACCGATTCGACACCTTGACCCGCGGGATCGTCTAACTTCCAATCGAGGTACCGCTTGCCTGGATAGAACGGACATGCATCGCCGCATCCCATCGTGATGACAACGTCGCTTTCCTGCACCGCTTCGTTGGTGAGTATTTTTGGAACTTCAGCAGAAATGTCGATACCGACTTCGAGCATCGCCTCGACGACTGCTGAATTGATGGAATTCGCCGGGGCAGAGCCGGCCGAGAGTACTTCTACCCGCGTGCCGCCATGGTGCTTGAGGAATGCGGCTGCCATTTGCGAACGACCAGCGTTATGTACGCAGACAAAAAGGACGGTTGATGTCACATCGAACTCCTTCGGCGGCGGGCGCGCGCTTCAACAAAAACCCACGTGCCTATAGTGAACAGCACCAGAAACACGATTATCATTTGTTTTGTGTGAACAGCGAGAAAACTCTTTTGCGCCGGAAACTTGTCCGAATCCGCTGCGCCCTTGGCAGGCTGATTGACTTCAGGATCATGTAAGAAGAAATCGAATTTTCCAGCTACCGGATGCCCATCCTCGGAGAGCACTCGAAAATCGACATGGTAGGCACCCACCGCCTTGCTGGAATTCAATTCGCGGGTCAAGGAAGAAGCACTGACTTCGCTCGGACCATTAGATATTTCTTCGCCTGATGGATCTGTCACGATCACTGCGCTAGCTCCGTCAAGGTCTGAGAGGTTCCCACCGAAAAGGAGAACGATCTTGGTGGGCAAAATTGATAAGTGACTGGAAGCTGCCGGAGTTGAACTGATCAACTCGGCGTGTGCATGTGCCGGAGGCGGCGTCAAGAGAAATATCATTGCCACCATCCCAGGGCTGGCGATCCAGTTACGTACGCGTCTCACTTTCACATTCTATCTCCGGAATATGTCACTTAAGGGTAAAGTTTCGGTTCATGAGCCATGACGCAATTAACAACCATCCTGCGGTGGAGCGAGTGCGCGCAGCGCTAATTGAGTGTGGGATCACCCCAGAGATCACCATCTTGAGCGAATCTGCGAGGTCAGCAAAGGAGGCAGCAGCCGGATTAGGGATCGAAGTGGGCCAAGTCTGCTCGTCTCTTATTTTTACATTGGGCGATACAACTGAACCATTACTCATTCTCACTTCGGGAAGGCATCGCGTCGATACTGACTTGGTTGCCAAAAACTTAGGAGTCTCTCATCTTGGACGCGCCGATGCCGACATCGTTCGCAGCGCTACGGGCTTCGCAATCGGTGGGGTCTCCCCCGTGGCACACCCGGCCCCACTGCGAACCATCATCGACTTGGCACTCAACGACTATGACGTGGTGTGGGCCGCCGCTGGTCACCCGCATGCGGTCTATCCAACTACTTACGACGAATTACTTCGCATTACAGCTGCGCAAGCGATGGTCGTGGGCGATTAATAATGAATACTCTCGGAATGATTACAATCGTGGTCGACGATTACGACTCAGCTATCTCGCATTACGTTAACGATCTTGATTTCACACTTATCGAAGACACAGTGCTATCAGAAGAGAAACGTTGGGTCGTAGTTGCCCCAAGCCAAGAGGGCGCCAGAATTTTGTTGGCGAGGGCGGCTAATGAGCAGCAGTGCGCGGCCATCGGCAACTCAACTGGCGGACGAGTGGGATTCTTTCTCTACACAAATGACTTCTTGAAGACTTACGAAAGTTTCAGACTACGTGCTGTTGAGTTCGTTGAATCACCTAGGCAAGAAACATTTGGTCAGGTAGTAGTCTTCAAAGATAAATATGGAAATAAGTGGGATTTAATTGAAGACAAATTTGGTGAGGATTAGATCCATCTTTTTCGTTTCAGAAACCAGAGGTGGCATCCCCTCAGGGGCCGCCCTACCCCACTGCCCCACTGCGCACCATCATCGATATGGCGTTTGGGCCGCCGCTAGCCATCCTCATGCCGTCCATCCGACAGCTTTTGGAGAGTTGCTCCGCATCACCGGTGCCGTGGAGATGAAAGTGGGCGATTGATTTTCGCTCGCCTCGCCTAGAATTAGAGCGTGATCCTCTCTACGACCCGCACCGGAAGTGGTACTCCACTCATACTTCTTCACGGCATGGGATCAGCGAGCACGATTTGGAAGGGCATCTCACCTGCGCTAGAACGACTCTTCGACGTGATCACGTTTGATCTGCCGGGACATGGGAAGACTCCTTACGACCCGGGCCAAGCGA
>JBAXIG010000075.1:0-6829 GCA_037138535.1 Actinomycetes bacterium | reverse complement strand
GGATGAAAAAGTGGTAGCCGAAGTTCTTGTAGCACTACAGGCTCATCCCGCACTTGAAATTTCTCGTGCGCAGTTATACGAGTACTCGAATGGAGCTAAAACCAGTCTTAAAACTTTGCCAGAAAGTGCAGCAAAAGATGCTCTAATGAGCCTTTGCGATGCCATCGTCGAGCGATCTGCGTGAGTTTCTCAACATGTCAATCGCTAACAACAAGAGCGATAACCAGATAAAGCCAAACCCAATCCACCGGTCGCGCGACATTTTTTCGTGAAGAACCAAGATACCCAACAAGAATTGGACGCTTGGCTGGATGTATTGGAGCAGCCCGGTGATCGAGAGCGGGAGCCGAGTAGCTGCGCCATTGAACATCAGGAGTGGGAGGGTAGTTACAATTCCCGCTCCTGATAACAACAGAGACGATTTGAAATCGATACCAAACTGTCCTTTACCTATGATCCCTAAATAGATGAGTAATGCGAGAGCAGGGATCATAAGCACGAGAGTTTCGGCGGCTAGAGACTCCAGAGCATTACCGTTGAAGTGCTTCTTTATAACCCCATATAGGCCCCACGTCGTAGCAATAAGTAGCGCGATCCATGGAGGTCTCCCGTAGGCAAAAGAGAGGATGAACACTGCGATAGCGCCGGAGCCTCCAGCCAGCCATTGGAGCTGAGAGAGCTGCTCTTTATAGACCAAAACTCCCAGAAAGACCATGACAAGAGGATTGATGTAGTAACCAAGAGCGGATTCGGTGAAGTGGTTGTTGTTTACTGCCCAAATAAATATAAGCCAGTTTGCTGACAGCGCGCAAGATGATCCGACAAGCCACCAAATACGGCGCCGATCTGCAACTAGTAGCATGAGAATCCGGAATTTGTGCTGCCCAATAAGTAGGAGAACACAAACGAGAAGAGACCAGATGACTCGATGAGCCAGAATCTCCAATGCAAATGCAGGCCTTAGAAGTGGCCAATAAAGCGGAAAGAAACCCCAAATTAAACAAGCGGAAACGCCATAGATGAGACCCTTGCGATCTAATTTAGTCGTCAAGGCTTGGGCCTTCCTATGTTGGGTCTCTCCACATGGCTGGTCGCCCTTTGCTCTTCTGCAACAGTCTTTCATCAAATGGCTTTAAAACATAACCATTCGGTTGCGGTGCACTGGTGCTATAACCAGTATTTTCTGAGATCTTGCCGAGAACAGCGGGATGAGAGTAATAAATCGTATAGGTAGCGTTTATCAGTGCATCCAGAGTTTCTGGAGAAGCTCTCCCGAGAGTTTCAAGTACGGATTCCCGTGCAGATTGATCAACTAGTGAAAAGTTTTCTGGAATTCCTTCGAGAAAAAGCTTTAACTGCTTCATATCGCTGATGTGGCTCATATCAGTGACTAATTCTTCGACTACAATTATTTCGGAAGCTCCGTGATTATTAGAGGTCGCAGGAATTAGAGTATCCAGGATCAATTTCCATAATTGTTCAGGCATTCCAAGCGTCGAATTATTCATGCTCGGCTACTTTCAACAAGGGTGCTCCCAGCATTGCATCGGCAGCTCTCAACGCGATTGCTTGAATGGTCGACGTAGGGTTGAGGGCACCTACAGTGACGAAGACACCACCATCAACTATAAAGAGATTCTCACAATCATGGGCTTTGCCGAATTGGTCGACTACGGAGGTTTGAGGATCGGACCCCATTCGTGTGGTTCCCAATAGATGAAATCCGGCGCTGGTTACTAAGTCGACGACTCGAATATCTGTTGCACCTGCCTCCCGGAGAACCGTTTTATTTATCTCGATACCAAAATCTAAAATCTTGCGCGAATTTTCGCTTACCTGATATGTGATCTTGGGAGCGGGGATTCCACATTGATCTTTAAGGGTTGGCGATAAAGTCACACGATTATGAGCTTCCGGAAGATCTTCGCTGGTAACAGTGATGCTGGCAGTGTGACCGAATTGGCTGTAGAAATCTTCGTGGTGTTGAGATCCCCACTTCACGGGCGAGGTGTAGGTTCCTAACGCAGAGCCCAGAGGGCCATCGCTTCTGATCGTTTGACCTTGGAAGCCACGAACAAATCCTCGAGACGTATCGGTTTTATAAAACTCTTGACTATAAATGCTACAAGCGAATGGACCTTTAAACCCATCGACCTCCTCTGAGAATATTCCGGTTACAAGTGCGGTGGGATGAAACATCAAATTTCTGCCTACTTGATCGCTGCTGTTAGCCAAACCACGGGGACACCACTCAGCAGCGCTCAATAGAAGGAGTCGCGCGCTCCCAATTCCATTTCCAGCCAACACCACATTATCTGCCGCAATTTCGTGTGAGATGCCTTGCGCGTCTATATAGGATACGCCGGTAACTCGGCCAGGCTCTGAATTAATTTTTGAGACACGTGCTTCGGTAATAAGACGAATTTTGTTTGAGTGCAAGTCAGACCAATAGGTCACATCTGTACTAGCTCGAGACTTTCTCGGACACCCAAGGTCACAGGGACCGCAGTTATTGCAGGCAAGGCGCGCGCCACGGTCGGCGGTCAAGATGGCCGCATCAACCGGCCACCAATGGTAATTCAGTCGATCGTAGGCTGCTGCGATCTTCTCTGCGCCAGCACCAAGGGGAAGAGCTGGCATAGTCCGGTGAGGCTTGGGAGGGTAGGCGGGATCGCCGTCCTCTCCGGCCACGCCCATCATGTCGTCGTTGATCTCAAAGTAAGGCTCCAAATCAAAATAGGAGAGCGGCCAATCTTCACCGACTCCATCGAGGGATTTGACTCGAAAATCTTCGGGCTTCAACCGTGGAAAATGTGCACCCCAATGAATGGTTGAACCGCCGACCGCGTTGTAGAGCATCGGGCTGATATCGCTATCGGAATCATCTATTGGATAGTCCCATGAATTTCTACGTATATTTGGGTTGGGGTGGTGGGTCCGGTGGCGAGCGCGCTCCCAGCCAAGAGTGAGTGATGGAGAAGATTCGGGTGCAACCCAGCCACCCTGCTCGAGAACGGTAACTTCGGCACCTTTCTCTGCGAGACGCCAAGCGACCGCGCTTCCTGCGGCTCCTGCTCCGATTACAAGATATTGGCACGTCGATTTCATCTCAGAATTATACCTTTGGTAGGAGTGCGACGGGTAATGAAGTGGCTTAGGATCGGGTGGAGGATTTACCAGAGCGCAAGGGGAGCGATGAACGACCATTCTAATAAAGGCGTAGTAGTTACAGGTGCTGGAAATGGTATTGGACGAGGAATTGCGGAGCGTTTTATTAAAGAGGGCGCTCATGTTGTCCTACTGGATATCAATGAAGCTGCTGTGACTTCGCTTGCAGATTCATTAGGTTCAAAGGCGCATGCAGTAGTCGGCGATGTTCGGAACGAATCTGAGATTCAAGTCGCGATCGACATGGTAGTGAAGCATGCTGGGGCACTAGATATTATGGTTAATAACGCTGGCATTATCGCTATTTCGCCGATCGTGGAGACTGATCGAGATAGCTGGATGCGCATTCTTGACATCAACGTGATCGGTATTGCCCTCGGTTCAAAACTAGCGGCCAAGCAGATGATTCTTCAAGGTAACGGTGGAGTTCTGGTAAACGCGTCATCAGGTGGCGGGCGCCATGGAGTTGCTAATTTGTCGCAGTACTGCGCCTCCAAAGCAGCGATCATCATGATGAGTCAATCGCTCGCACTAGAGCTTGCACCTCACAAGATTCGAGTCAACTGCTATACCCCGGGACACATCATGACTCCACTTTGGGATGATATTGCTGATGGTATGAGTACCAAATTGGGGCAGACCAGGGATCAAACCCTAGATACATTTTTGGAGACTGTTCCCTGGGGACGCTTCGGAACGCCTGCGGATGTAGCGGCCTCTGTTTCCTGGCTCTGCACAGATGATGCGGAATACATCAGTGGACAATGCATAGCGATGAATGGCGCTGAATTGCCCTGGTAGAAAACCTTATGAACGTGAGAATTCCTGCGCAATTTCTTTGCGATAGGTGATCCACACATCTTCGTGGCGCTTTACGTGCTTGAGAAATTCCTCAAACGCGCCAATTCTTCCTGGGCGTCCCACGATGCGTAAATGCAGGCCGACCGACATCA
Source organism: Actinomycetes bacterium (assembly GCA_037138535.1). Lineage (GTDB taxonomy): Bacteria > Actinomycetota > Actinomycetes > Nanopelagicales > Nanopelagicaceae. Next base: position 2,708 of record JBAXIG010000075.1, on the reverse strand, counting down.
TGCGAGGTTGCGCTAGACGCTCTTCATAAAGTCTGTCAAAAGTATCGATATTGTATTTGAGCCAATCGGTGGGTGTGTACCCAGGATCTGCCCACATCTTCATGTCGTTCGTATCGATGGCATAGGGCACCACAATGATTGGCCCCGCACTGGTCTCTTCCCAAAAGGGCCAATCTCCGGAGTAGTCATCCATGCTGTAAAGGAAGCCCTCAGATTTTAAAATTGATCGTGTCACTTCGGTAAAAAGGTAGCGAGATAGATGCCCTACTGGAGCAGTACCGATGGATCGTTCAATCGATTCGCGCGCTGAAACTATAAACTCACGTTCTTCCTCAGGAGTCATCTTAAATTGGTGGATCCAGCGGTAACCGTGGCTGGCTGCTTCGTCACCACGAATCTTGATGAAGTCGGCAATTTGTGGAGCACGTTCTAAAGCAACTGCAGCACACGTCCATGTTGCTGGGATGTCGTACTTGGTTAAGAGATCGGCAACGCGCTTGAACCCTTCTTTTATGCCGTACTGATAATTAGATTCATTTCCTGGGTTGCGGACGGCGCCCTTCGTTACCAGATTCATCTCATCTACTGGTTCGGCTTTTCCGTCGCCGTCAAGAAGAGAAATTTCAGCACCCTCTTCTACGTTAACTACGATCGAAAGGGCTAGAGCGGTCTTAGATGGGCGTGGGGTGAGCATCTTTCCTCCGGGCGCGCAGTGTCAGTAATGGGTACACTAGCAGGGTGTCTGATCTTGAATTAGCGATGAGCGATGGCATCGCTCGGCTGATCATCAATCGTCCTTCGCGCAAGAATGCCCTTAGCTCAGAAATGTGGGCAGAGATCCCACTACTTTTGAAGGAAGCAAGTGGAATGCGCGCCCTGGCTGTCCAATCCGCTACTGCCGGAGTCTTCTCTGCGGGCGCTGATATAAATGAGTATCGAGAAAATGCGGGTAATTCGGAGTGGGGATTTGAGAGTCAAGCTCGTATCGGTCGGGCGTTTAGTGCACTTCGTGCCTTTGAGGCGCCCACATTTGCTTTGGTCGATGGTCCATGTTTCGGTGGCGGAGCTGGAATAGCAAGTGCTTGCGATTTTCGAATTGCCACGGAGAGTGCAACTTTTGCAATAACTCCCACCAAACTAGGAATGCTCTATCCGTACGAGGAGATGGTGCATCTCGTCGATCTCGTCGGGGTGACCGTCGCGAAAAGGATTCTTTACTCCGGGGCTACATTTTCTGCTTCCTGGGCTCTTCGAGTCGGATTCGTAGATGACGTCGTTGCCGGCTCTGATCTTTACAAGTCTTTTGATGCCCGCATTGCGGATTTAGCAGTTGTGAGCGCGGCGGCTGTGCGCAATACGAAGAAAATGTTTGCTCGAATTACCTCTGGGGTGAGGATTGAAGACGAGATTGCGCGATTAGCAATAGTTGAAGCCTTGGAAAGCGACGATCATATCGAAGGTCTCAATGCATTCTTGGAAAGACGGCAAGCAAAATTTAGTGATTAGTATCGGGCTGATTTTCTAGCCAAAGTCCTAAGTTAAGAATCTTCTGATCACTCTCTCCGACTAACTGGATTGATCGCCTAGTCGTCGGTTCGACGATCGAGAGTGCTGCCAATCCCGCAATGTTAACCCAGGCCGCTAAGTCTGCGGCGCCGGGTGGATTCTCGTTGAGATCTGGTGCTCCTGCCGCAGTTGTGGGAAGCACCATGACATCGAAAGTCTTAAAGAGCACGCGCATTTGACTCTGGAATTGCGAGATCTTCTCTTTCGCTTCCAGAATTTTTGCAGGCGGCAAGGTATTAACGAAATTCATAATCGAAAGGAATTCTGCTGAAAAGCCTGGTTGGGTGGGGGATCCGGAAAGTCCTAAACTCGCGCTTCCTTCAAGCTCGCAGATGAGCAGACCGGCTCTTCTTATCGCCCCTGCATCAAACTCATGCGGCGCTACGCGCCCGCTGGCTCCAAGTCTGTTCAATATGTGAGCGACGGCATTTTGGCCCACAGCGTCTGCATGCGACGAAAGGGGAGATCCCACAATCTTCAGCGTTGAGGGGTCAACAGGAGCATAGGGAACGTTTTGGAGAGAGCTGAGTAAAGGGCTCAGTATTGAAACCAGATCGCGCACCGACGTAGTGAGTACTCCTATTGAGTCGAAGTCGCCAGCAAGTCGGACGAGACCCTTGTTTGGAATGCTCTCTCTTGAAGGCTTATACCCGACAATTTCACAGTAAGCAGCAGGAATTCGTACGCTTCCCATGGTGTCTGAGCCAATCGAAAATGGCAGTGCACCGGACCCGACGATAGCCGCCGAGCCACCACTTGATCCACCGGCATTTAGTTGTGGATTTACTGGGTTACTACATAATCCGGAAAATGCATTGGCGGTGACGGCTCCGAGTGCGCCCTCTGCCATTGTGGTGGTTAAGGTGGGGATTGCTCCTAGTTCTCGAAGTCGAGAAACAATCCAGCCATCCTGGGTGGCGGGCTCTTGATTATTGCGAGCTCCAGATGTCGTGACTATTCCTTTGATATCTATATTTGCCTTCACACCAAAGGGGACACCATCGATTGCTGATTTCTTCACGCCATTCGCTCTTCTTGAGTCCGCTTCTGAGGCCTCAACACGTGAATATTCAATTCTCTGTTCGACCGCATGATGTACATCGATGGTTTCAAGAGCCGTTTCAACAAGCTCTTGGGAAGTT
>JBAXIG010000074.1:0-6880 GCA_037138535.1 Actinomycetes bacterium | reverse complement strand
GTGACGAAAGGACGGGCAGTGGCCCCACCATGAAGTACCTGAAGCATCGGAGTTTCGACTTCGATAAATGTACGAGCGTGGAATGACTCGCGAAGCGAGCGCATCACATTTGGACGTAGGCGCGCGACATCGCGTGCGGTATCGCGCATAATCAAATCGACATAGCGCATACGCACACGAGTCTCTTCGGAGAGTGGCTTATGTTCTACGGGAAGCGGACGAAGTGCTTTAGCTGCGTGAACCCAGGAAGAAGCAAGCACCGAAAGTTCGCCGCGCTTTGAGGTAATGACTTCGCCGGAAACTGAAACGAGATCACCTAGATCGACATCGCTCTTCCAAGCTGCGAGTACATCTTCGCCGGCGCGATCCAAAGAGAACATCACTTGAAGCTGAGTGCCATCGCCTTCACGAAGCGTGGCAAAAGCCAGCTTGCCGGTGTCGCGTTTAAAGATGACCCGACCAGTAACGCTCTCGCTCTCCCCGGTAGCCACATCAATTTCCAGATCAGCAAAACGCTCCCGGAGCGCTTTGAGAGTGGTGGTGCGAGGTACCGCGACCGGATAGGGATCCAGGCCGGCAGCAATCAGTCGGCTGCGCTTCTCGCGCCGAATCCGCATTTGCTCCGGAACATCGTCTTCAAGCGCGGAGTTAGATTGCTCGGTCATAGATAGAGAGCCTAAAGGTCAGTTGCGGGCAAAGACCAACTCAAGGCCGATCAAAGTGAGGTCGGGTTCATGAAATTCGATGGTTTCGCTAATTCCGAGGACCAGCGGAGCCAATCCACCGGTAGCCACTACCACCACGGGGCCGGCATCCAATTCCTCAGTGATCCGACGCACCAAACCATCAACTTGGCCAGCAAATCCGTAGATCATGCCCGATTGCAAGGCTTCGACCGTGTTCTTGCCAATCACCGACCGTGGTTTAACTAACTCCACCTTGCGCAGCTGTGCGGCCCGAGAGGAGAGCGCATCGAGTGAGATTTCGATTCCGGGGGCAAGCGCGCCACCTAAGAACTCACCTTTTGCCGAGACCACATCGAGATTGGTGGAAGTTCCAAAGTCCACCACGATGACGGCGCCCGCCTCACCAAAGAGCGTGTGTGCAGCGAGCGTGTTCACAATGCGATCAGCACCGATTTCGCGAGGGTTGTCGACCAGCAGAGGAACACCAGTTTTGGTACCGGGCTCGATGATGACGGTGTGAATGTCGGAGAAGTAACGCAGAAGCATCGTACGAATCTCGCGCAAGACAGCGGGGACAGTAGAGCAGACACAAATCCCGGTGACTTTGTATCCGTCTAAGAGTGCGCGATATTGCAACGCTAACTCGTCGGCGGTGTCGCGGGAATCGGTTTTTACACGCCAAGATGCTACGAGTGTGCCATCTTCGAAAACTCCAAGAACCGTATTGGTATTTCCTACGTCAATTGCGAGCAGCATTTTCACTCCTAAAGTCGACTCCGATATCGATATTCATTACTGAGTGTGTGAGAGCGCCAACTGCGATGTAGTCGACACCCACTTCTGCGTATCTACGTGCATTCTCTAGAGTGATGCCACCAGATGCCTCACTCTTGGCACGACCAGCAATCTGGCGTACCGCTAAATCGCACATTTCTGGTGACATATTGTCGAGCAATATGAGTTCTGCTCCGGTACTTACCGCCTCTTCTAACTGTGAGAGCGTATCAATTTCGATTTCTACGGGGATATCAGGGAAGTGCGACTTCAAGGACTGGTAGGCCGCAGTGATACTTCCAGCTGCCACGATGTGATTATCTTTAATCATCGCAGCGTCCGAAAGGGACATCCGGTGATTCACGCCACCGCCCATTCGGACTGCAAATTTTTCAAAAGCACGTAAGCCTGGTGTGGTCTTTCGCGTATCCCGCACTTGCGTTTGACTTCCCGCGAGAACATTGGTCCAAGCACGAGTGGCGGTCGCAATTCCGCTCAACCGGCCAAGGAAATTAAGAGCGCTCCGTTCGCCAGTCAATAACCCTTGGGCTGAACCAATGGCAGTGAAGATCATTTCTCCCGACTTCGCTGGTGCACCGTCGTGCATATAGTCAACGAATTGTACTTCTCCCCCACACGCCTCAAGCAAAATTACCTTAGCAATGACGATGCCAGCCACTACACCATCAGTACGCATACGGAAATCTGCCAGCACCACAGATCCGCTAGGAACCAGCGCAATTGTTGTGACATCAACACCACCATCTAAATCTTCTGCGATGGCACGCTGTGCCATATGAAGAACAAATTCCGGATCAAGCCCAAGCGCCACGATGGATACGTGCAATTCCTCAGGAAGTTGCATTCGACACTTCCTCGTATGAGTCGTGCCATTCGCCATCGAAATGTTCCACGATTCGATGCTCCCACTTTGTCAGAGTCTCGGGAAAATCTTCCCGCCAGTGCGAACCACGCGTCTCCGCTCGGCGAAGTGCGGCCCGAGTTAATCCGGTGGCAATGAGATGAAGGTTCGTGACTTCCCACGCTTCAACACAAGGTTTCACATCTTTCGAGCGCTCTGAGATCTCTTGCAAACGATCTAAAGTCACGCGGAGAGAATTACTACTACGTAGCACTCCTGCGCCCTTAGACATCGCATCTGCAATCAACGGACGCATTTCTGGATCAATGAGAGGAGCAGTAGCGTCTGAAGAAACGGGTTCACTTGCGGGAGGTAAGTTTTTCCTGAGATCATCGGCGATCCGAGCGCCGAAGACCAATCCTTCAAGGAGTGAATTAGAAGCCAAACGATTAGCACCATGCACTCCGGTGCAGGCGCTCTCACCACAGGCATAAAGCCCAGGAATAGTTGATTGCCCGGCCAGGTTCACGCGAATTCCACCAGATGCGTAGTGCGCAGCGGGTGCGATTGGAATCAAATCCTTATGTGGATCGATTCCGTGCGTCTTGCAAGAGGCCAAGATGGTGGGAAATCTCTCTTCCCAATTGAGATGTCGACCATCGAGCCACATGTGCGGCTTTCCACTCTCCATCATGGCGCGCATGATCGCCTTTGCAACGACATCTCGCGGCGCCAGATCTTCCAAGGGATGCAGGCCCTTCATGATGTGATTACCTTCGAAATCCAAAATTGTGGCACCTTCTCCGCGCAACGCTTCACTAATTAAAGGTTGTTGTCCTAGGGCATTACTACCTAGATACATAACCGTGGGGTGAAACTGCACAAACTCTAGATCAGCAATAGCGGCGCCAGCGCGTAAACCCATGGCAACGCCATCACCAGTAGAAACCACAGGGTTTGTGGTTTGCGCGTAGATCTGTCCCATGCCACCCGTGGCAATTACGACCGCACGCGCAAGCGCTTCGCCAACACCATCACGTTGTCCCTCGCCAATAACGTGGAGTGTCACGCCACAAATGGCGCCATCTTTATTCTTGAGTGCGTCGATCACCAACGCGTTCTCAATTACTTCAATACCTGGATCTTGCGTCACCGCGGCAAGTAGGGCACGCGATACCTCAGCGCCCGTAGCATCTCCGCCGGCATGAATGATGCGATCTCGATGATGTCCGCCTTCGCGGGTAAAAGACATTTCGCCAGAAGCCACTTGGTCAAAGACCGCACCGCGAGCTATGAGGCGACGCACTGCTTCTGGCCCTTCAGAGACCAATACTTTGACGGCTTCCCGATCACAGAGTCCGGCGCCCGCTTCGAGGGTATCTTCTTCATGTTGTGCGGGTGTATCTCCAGGTCCAAGAGCAGCCGCAATGCCACCCTGCGCCCATTTGGTGGAGCCAGCATCCACCCGCGCCTTGGTGACGATAAGAACCGAAAGATCGGCGCTGCGAAGTTGAAGTGCAGTGGTAAGACCAGCGACGCCGGATCCAATCACAATGACGTCCGCGCGCATGCGCCATCCAGGAACGCCACTCTTCAAGGTCCTCATCGGATCTCCACCAGATCATTATCGATCAAACGGACACCATCTAGCGAGGCGGCCAGAATTGCCCGCGCTTGACCTCGGAAATCATCACCAATCGGCGCCCAAGTAAGTGGATCGATGAGTTCTAGGTACTCAACTTCTAGGGGAGCCCCCAGGAGGTTGCGTGCCTCAATAAGGCGCACGCTTGCCGGCTTGGAACTTCCTTGAAGATGGCGAAGGGCCACCGGAAGTCGCGCCGCAGCTTCCCTCTGCGTGACAAAGCGATTTCGACTTGCCATCGCTAGGCCATCGCTCTCACGAATCGTTGTACCAGCAAGAATTTCAATAGGTAATAAATGAGCTTTCACCATCTGGCGGATGAGGGCGAGTTGCTGAAAATCTTTTTCGCCAAAGATGGCAACTGAAGGATTCACTAATTGAAAGAGCCTACGAACGACGGTAAGCATGCCAGCGAAATGGCCTGGCCGGTGAACACCTTCGAATACGCTTCCTAACCAACCAGCATCTTCTAATTTCGTTTCGCCTGGATAGATCTCTCTTTGCTCGGGGATCCAGAGAAGGTCAACACCGGCACCCGCAGCCAGAGCAGCATCGGCATCTTCTGTCCGCGGATACTTTGCAAGATCAGCTGCGTTATTAAATTGCAATGGATTCACAAAAATACTCATCACCACCACATCGCAATGTGGGCGGATGGCATCCACGAGCGAGAGGTGACCGGCATGCAGCGCGCCCATTGTGGGGATGAGTCCAATGCGCTCACCACTGGGTAGAGATTTTGTGATGCCGTCAGTGATGATCTTCATGACGCATCACCTAGTAAGGCCAGGAGCGATGTGGCGCGTTCTGCGGTGAGCATTCCAGAAGCGAGTGCACGTTCTGCAGTCAGCCTGCCAAGGACTCGATAAGGCTGGAGCAATTCGGGATGCTCGCGTTTAATCGTTTCAATATGCGCCGCAACAGAACCCACATCGCCACGAGCAATCGGTCCAGTAAGTGCTTGATCACCCCGTCGCAGGACGTTGTCTACCGCCGCATCAAGAAGAGGATGAAGAAGCGCTTCAGTCTCTCTAATGCCAATAGATTTCAAAAGATCAGCGCCTTGCGCCACAATCGAAGTGATGAAGTTCGTGCTCCATGCGAGCGCGAGGTGATACGTGGCGCGGTCTTCTTCTGCAATCGTGATGGGCTCCCCGCCAATTTCAATAACAAGCGCTTGCGCAATCGGGAGAAGTTGAGTGGGTGCAGTCACACCGAAGAATGCGCCCTGCATTCGCTTCAGATCCACTGATGTTCCAGAAAAAGTCATGATGGGATGAATGGCGAGCGGCAGGATATTGCTCGAAAGGACATCGTTAAAAATCCCCGCACCAAACCGTCCAGCTGTATGCACCAGAATCTGCCCAGCTTGCAGCGCTCCGGTGGTGTGTAACCCGTGGGCCAATTTGGCAAGTGCATCATCTGGGGGCGTCAAAAGTAAGAGATCGCAGGTGCGTGCTACTTCATCTGCAGAAAGTATCGGCACCCCGGGAAGGAGCAATTCAGCACGGTCCTTGGAGGCGTTGCTCACCGCGTGAACGCCAACCACCATGTGCCCAGTAGCAGCAAGTGCGGCCGCAAGTGGCGCGCCCACTCTCCCGGCGCCGATTAAACCGACGCGCAGGCGTGCTGTATCGACTTGCCCTGCACTCATGCTCATATAGGTGGTTCCAGTCCTCGTCGGGTACCAGACATCATGAGTGTAAAGCCAGGAGCATGGAAGAATCCACTTCGTGCCGACATATGCGCTGGGACCGGTCTCCGGGGATCATCAGATCCTCGCAGGTCACCCGACCTCCCATGGTGGACTTCGCCTCCACCTCGAGGCTTCCGGTGGGGTGATTGAGAGCGCCCGAATCGAGCACGGTTTCATGAATCGCGGCGTCGAACACCTCTTCCCCGCTCGGGATTATCGCCAAGGCCTCATGATGGCCAACCGACACGATTGGAGCGAACCAAGTAGTGGCGAGTTTGCTTACGCGCTCGCCGTTGAATCGCTTTTAGGACTCAAGACTCCCCCGCGCGCTGATCTCATCCGTGTCATCATCGCTGAGTTGGATCGCGCCTCATCACACGCGCTCTTTCTCGCAGCACTTCCCGGGTTCACGTCGCCACTCTTGGGGCTGCGCGAAAAGTTACAACATGTTTTGGAACACGCCACCGGCGCTCGCATGCACCACCACATGATTGTGATCGGCGGAATTCACCATGATGTTGATCTCACTTGGCTCGCGGAAGAGCTCGCACTACTGATCGATGAATTTCAGGCAGTTGATGTGTCGAGCTTCGCAGCGAATTGGATTGGCGTGGGAGAAGTTTCGAGTGAGACTCTTTTAAGTCATGGTGCGAGTGGAATTATTTTACGTGCTACCGGCAGCGAGCTAGATGAGAGAGTAATCCGACCCTACTCTGGCTACGCCACACTTCCAGTGAAGAAATGCACCAGAAAAATAGGTGACATTTCTGCACGCATAGAACTACTTCATGATGAGCTTCTCAGTTCGCTTCAGTACGTTTTAACAGCGATAGCTACCGCCCACGAACTCACCGACCAAGAGATTTTGCAGCGCACACCGAAGAATTTGCGGTTGCCCAATGGCGAGGTATTTGTAAATGTTGAAGGCGCCTTAGGTATCACCGGCGTTGCACTCTTCTCTGAAGGTGATCGATCGCCCGCCAGATTGCGCCTACGCACGCCCTCAGTAGGGAACCTCTCTGCACTAGAAGCCGCGCTGCCCGGACTCGCCATCACGCACCTCGACATGATGGTGGCCTCCTGGCCATTTCTACCCGGCGATCTCGACCGGTAAAGCAAGATTAGAATCCACCCATGGCCACCAACCCGGATCGCGCTTCCTACTTTCCCGCGATAGAGAAGAAGTACGGGCAGCCTATGACCTACTGGTTTGCCCAAAT
>JBAXIG010000073.1:0-7091 GCA_037138535.1 Actinomycetes bacterium | reverse complement strand
CTCTGATTGGAAATACTCTTGCGATGCTGCAGCCGGGGCAAAGATCACAGGCAGGGTCAAGCAGATTACCAATGTCAGTACTTTGCGCACCATGGTGCTCAGGCTAATCGCCTGATATCGGTTTATCAAGACCATGCAGCCGATTAATCGCTACCCGCAACTAGCGTAGTGAATATTAGCAAACATATCCGCCTGCCTCCTCGGACGCTCCAACTCTTCAATTTTCCGTAGCTAGCAATTCGATCTTGCTGATAATTAAGAGTTAGCAGATTTATCAGGCTTCGTCATTTTAATTTACCGCGCCAGGCGCTGAAGGATCGTATGGATAGAGGATGTGGTGATCTGAGCCATGGGTAGGGATGAATTTGAGCCAGATTTTTAAATTTAAAAAAACTTGGAACCGGCGCATAAGTCACTGCCACAGAATTTTGATGAGCGAAATCGTAGGGATCACCAAGATAAATAGTCAATTGCCGACGATTAGCCAAATCTTGCAAAGTTTCCAGATAAAAGTAAATCCGCTTTGATGAAAGTTGCAATTTTCTTAAAGCACTCTCATTAAAGACAAAGACGACTGGGAGATCCGGATTCGCGACTAAAGCTGGGTCGGCGTCTCCCAATGAATCTATCGTCAGCAAAACTGTGGTGGGTGCATAATTTTCTTTGACAATTAGCGGCCCAGTTGTGGCTTCAAGATCTGGGTCTGAAAGAAGTAACCCCTCAAAAGGTGCCGCGTCTAAGGAAAGTTCTTCGGGAAAATCCTGAATGGGACACTTACTTTTGAGCGCACAACTACCGCAAAGTTGCGGGGCACGTTTTTGGACTTGCCACCGTGCAAATCCATATGCCTTGCCAGTACCGGTGCCAACCGTCCATTGCCAACCTAATAAGTTTGCAGCCCGTGAACCATCAATTAAATGCCGATACATCTCTTCCTGACCATGCAACCAACCAAACTTGTTGCGCACAGTCCAGTGCGATGCCAGCCACATTCGACTTTGATTAACTAACCAGCCATCTTCTTCTAATTCTGTGGTGGCAAAATCAACACAGGACATACCTTCGGGCCAGCCGTTGCCCGGCTTATCCCAAATTTGTTCAAAACGTAAATTGTTAAATAGCCTCGTGCCGATTCTGGCATATAGATGCCGCGCATATTCTTGCCACAAAAGTTCGTCACGATACTTTTCCCGATCTGAAAAAGGCGCATTACCCACGTGATCCCAAACTCTCTGCAACGGTAACAGATTGTGGCGAATATAAGGCGACAACACTGAAGCACCACGAGCTGCAAGCGGCAATACTTCCGATCTGTTGTTAGCGTAGCCAGTAATGTTCAACTCACTTAGCGCCTGATCTGCCGCCCTTTGTCCGCCTTGAATTGAACTTCGCCCACCACCTGAGTTCAGGGATTGAAAATCTTGCGAGACGATGCTCTCTAGATCGGCGCTGATATCAAGTATTTTCAATTCTCGAAAGTCCTAATCTGATCAATTATTTTTGCCACATAGAGTGATTGATTGATTGCTGGGATCCAGGCGGATTCACCCAAGATAGAGGCGCTCACGTTTTCAATCATTAAGCGGTACGGATCAACAGGTGCAAATTCCTGAAGGTGATCGCCGATGCGCATGACACTAGGCATATTCCACGAGGTGAAGGCATCATCTCCTAGGCACTCGATTGTGGCTAATTCACCGGAGATAACCAACTTCTGTGTCTCGAGCATTTCAAAGGATGAGAGGGCTTGGATTCCTATGTTATTACTTAACTTGCCGACGAGCTGTGTGGTCAGATCCACACCAGTACTACCAATATTTTCGGTAAGTGATTCAATATATAATTCAGGCTCACCATGGATCAGCGCTCTCCAAAGATGGGCTTGATATATCCCAACATCAAGCAGACTGCCGCCACCCATTTCTACGTCGAGGCGATAATTCTTTTCAATTTGAGCAGGAAAACAAAACGATGATTCAATTCGGTTGAGTGTTCCAATGTCGCCGCTGTTTACCAATTCGACTATGCGTGCAAATCTAGGATGCCAGCGATTCCAGACCGCCTCTACCAACACGCGATCATATTTTTCAGCTGCCTCAGCCATCATCTGGCCCTGCACATAATTTAGCGCAAGTGGCTTTTCGCATAAAACGTGTTTGCCGGCGGCTAGCGCTGCAATTGCCCATTCACAATGTTGGTGGTTGGCAAGATTTATATAGACTGCATCAATTTTGCTATCTGCAAGTAAATCTTCATATTTGTCATAAGTTTTCTCCGGTGCTAGGGCAGCTGCACGGCCGAGATCTCGGCTCGCTACGCCAAGCAATCTGGCATTTCTTGCCTCATGAACCGCCGGCGCTAAGGCTTTTGTCGCAATCCAGCCTGCACCGAGAAACCCCCAGTTGATCATGCGCGTAAGAGCGCGGGCGAGATAGGTTTTCCATTTGCTAAAGCTGACTCTTCCGCCGCCTGCATAATTGCAACCACATCACGCGATTGCGCTGCGAGAACTGACATGGGGGTGGCATCGTTTAGGAAAGCCACCAATGATGAGTAAAAGGAGTATGGGACTTGGCTCACATGCTTCACTACCTCGCTACTTCCATCACCACGGGATATTGTGATAATTGCAGGTAGATCAGCAACAGGGCCACCGGCGGATTCATCCCAATCGCCAATCAGCGCACCCTTTGTTCCAAGAATGTAAAATTTTGGCTTCCGAGCGGCAGCTAAGTCTGAGTTAATAAATATCGCCTGTGAACCATCTTTAAAGTTAATACTTACCTGTGCATGATCTGCATTTGTGACGTGATCCCAAACTCGCTTTTGATTGAGCCCACTTACAAAGTCAATACCAGATGGCATCAACGACATTATCTGATCAATAAAGTGACTGCCCCAGTCGAAGATCGCACCGCCAGAGATTGCGGCATCAGAGTGCCAGTAAGCACAGGGCTTTGAATAGCCTCCAACGAAGCATTCGTAGTGAAAGACATCACCGATCTCGTCGTTCTCAATTTGCTCTTGAATTGTTAAGAAATCTAGGTCGTAGCGGCGATTCTGATAAACAACCAAAAGTGCACCTTTAATGTTTGCTAACTCCATTAACTCATCACACTCTTGCGTCGTGAGCGCCATTGGCTTCTCTAACATCACATGGAGTCCAAGTGATAGCGCTTGTTTCGCCCATTTGTAATGGCTATTTGGTGGTGTGGAAATCACGACTAAATCGAGATCGCCTTGGGCCAACATTTGATCAGCATCGGTAAAAGTTTTAGCACTAGGTGAAATCTGCAGGGCCGCCGTTAGCCGCTCAGGGTTTGTGTCACAGACTGCATGAAGAGAGAGACCCGCGGTGGCTTGAACTGCTTTATTGTGTTCATCACCGATGGCGCCGTAAGCGAGTAATCCGACTTTAATATCCTTGCTAGGCACTTTTGGAACTCCTTGGATTGGCAACGCCCAAGAATAGCGCCCATGCAAAGCCACGTCATTTTGAAGGGCTAGACCATCCCGCTGCGTGCTCGGGTTACCCTGCCAAAAGCTCGAGTACTTTTATTATTGCTGTTCCGGGCTTCCTTGCATGGAAACTTATCGATTATCTGTGCCCATATACGTTCCCTGCCACAATTTTCTTAGTGGGCTAACTTGGGATAGAGAACAATGTGTAGCTGGGGTAAGTGATCGATCTAGAGGTTCAGGAGTGGGTGGAATTCTGAATGGTGTTTACTAGCCACATGAAGATTGCACGACGAGGCACCCAAATAATTCTGGGCTTGGCACTTGCGTATGCAGGTATCACACACTTAACAACCAGTCGCACAGAGTTCCAGGCACAAGTTCCAACGATCTTGCACCCGTGGGCAGATTTTGTAGTTCTGGCTTCTGGGATTGTTGAAATTGTATTGGGATTATCTTTAGTGGTGTGGTGGCGTTACAGAGTGCAAACGGGCTGGGTAGTTGCAGCATTCTTTGTGGCGGTCTTTCCAGGAAATATCTCTCAGTATCTCAATCATGTTGATGCTTTTGGTTTAAATAGCGATACAGCACGCATATTCCGATTGTTTTTTCAACCCTTATTAGTGATGTGGGCGCTGTGGTCAACTGGGGCGTGGCAAGAACGTGCCGCTTTGTTTAGAATTGCAGGAAGAAGTGGGCACCGGTAGCGGATACTCCTCGAATGGTCCGAAGATGGTTCCCCGCGACAACGGATGTCCAATGGGGCAGAATTGAAGTCATGTCACTTTCGATTATTACCGGTGGGTCTCGAGGGTTGGGTTTTGAGTGTGCAAAGGCGCTAAGAGCCGAGGGACATGATGTGGTTCTGGTGGCCAAGGATAGTGAACGGCTATCACAAGCGGCTGCGCAGTTGACGTGTGAGTACGTTGCAGTCGATTTAGAGAATATTAGACATTCAGAGAATCATTTTAAGGAAATTGTTCAGCGCTTTGGTGCGCCAGATATTTTGATCCTTGCTCACGGTGTGATGAGTGCAAAAATGTCGAAAACTCTGAAAACCGATACTGCAGAATGGCGACGAGTGATGGCCATCAATTTAGATGCAGTCTTCTGCGCGCTTAACACGGTTGCTGCCCCGATGGCAGAGGCACGAAGCGGGCGAGTCATCGTTTTCTCTGCTTGTTTAGGCCGGATGTCAGGGCCAGGTAACACGGGAGGGCTAGCTCCGTATCGGGTAAGTAAAGCTGGAGTTAATGCGCTTGTGCGCAACCTTGCCCACGAGACGGGATTAGGTAGTCGTGGGCTCTTGGTCGACGCAGTCTGCCCCAATCATTCGCGGACAGATATGGGAGGACCGGACGCGCCATTATCTGCCGAACAGGGTGCTCAAACTGCAATTTGGCTGGCGACCAGAAACTTTGATCTTACGGGCGCTAGTGACCAAGAGAGGCTTACTGGAGTCTTATGGGAAGAGCGTAACGTTGTGCCTTGGTGACCGGCACTCTTGATCGTTAAATATAAGAATGGAATTCCAGTAAGCATCAAGACAATTGCTTTTAGGATTCAAGATTTATAACGTTGGTAAGAGTTGTTGATCTCTTCCTCTGCCAAACCTTGTCCAACCCAATCACCACCTTGAACTAATTTATTTGGTTCGAGAGTTTTGTAAACTTCGAAGAAGTGCTTAATTTCCTCTAATTCAAAAGTTGGCAGATCCCTAATATCAGTTAGATAATCCTTACGGATATCCCCAGCTGCAACGCAAAGCAATTTATCATCGCCTCCTTTTTCATCGGTCATGCGAAGCATTCCGATAGCTCGGCAAGAGACTATGCAGCCGGGAAAGGTGGGCTCATCCAACATGACGAGAGCGTCTAGGGGGTCACCATCTAATGAAAGAGTATTTTCCACAAAGCCGTAATCATATGGATAACGAGTTGACGTGAAGAGCATCCGATCTAAACGAATCTTTCCAGTTTCATGATCGATCTCATATTTATTTCTTGATCCAGCAGGAATCTCAATCACAACATCAAAGATCATCGGCTTCATGAGAATATTTTAGATGCTTTCTTTCAATATCTCGCGCCTATTTAATGGTATTTAACTGGGAATTACGGGGGAGTCGAAACTTGGACTGGTAATGAGGAGTTATTCTGATTTGGAAGGTAAAGCAGGCTTACATGGACCCCTGCAAATGAAGAAGCTCTAGGACCGCAATTGCACTATCAAATCCCTTATCTTCGCTGCTGTTCGCACGACCACAACGATCGATAGCTTGGTCGAGACTGTTGCACATCAAAACGCCATAACCAACAGGCTTCCCATACTTTAATGAGACGTCCATAATTCCCTGAGTCACCCCTTGACATACATATTCAAAGTGCGGTGTTTCACCTTTCAGTACCAATCCCAAAGCAATCACGGCATCAAAACCACTTTCTAATGCGTACTGGGATGCGAGAGGAATTTCAAAAGATCCCGGAACAAAAAAGACTTCGGTTCTAGATACCTGTGCGGCAGATAATGCCCGCTGAGCGCCCGCGATCAAGTCGTTGCAAATATCCTGATGCCAGGAAGAAGAAACAATTGCCACTCGTGCAAAGGGGAGTGGCTTTATTTCGATTGTTGGAGCATGACCTGTCATTACTTGCCTCCTCGGATATGGCCTAATCTTTCTTCCTTTGTTGCGAGGTACTCCTCATTGAATTTATTACTAGGGACCACAAGTGGAATTCGAAGTACGCCGATACCTGCGGTCTCTAGTGCCTCGACCTTATGAGGATTATTTGTCAAAAGGTGAAGCTTATCTAGGCCAAGATCACGAACAATTGCAATCGCGTCACTCCAGTCTCGAGCATCGACAGGGTGCCCTAGGTGCACGTTTGCATCCACGGTATCCATGCCCTGGTCTTGCAGTTGGTAGGCGAGGATCTTTTCAGCAAGACCAATTCCCCGGCCCTCGTGATCCCGTAGATACACGATAAATCCGTATCCGTTCTCTTTAATCATCGACATCGATAACTCTAACTGCTCGCCACAGTCACAACGTTGGGATTGCGTGACATCGCCTGTAAAGCATTCGCTGTGAATTCGAACCATCGGAGCATTATTTGCCGTGCCGAACGCAAGCACCACATGTTCGCGCTGACCAAGTCCGGGATAGGTGGCAATCTTCCACGCTCCCGTGCTTAAAGGTAGGTCAGCCCAAGAGAATTCAAAGCTCGAAGGCGTTTCACTATTTTGAATCCCATGCTCGATGACATATGCCTTGAGCTCTGCAACCGAGATAACTGGTAGGGAATGTTTCTTTGCAAAAAACTCAAGAGCTGCACCCCGTGCCATAGATCCGTCATCATTCACAATTTCAGCGAGTAAGCAGACTGGCTTCTCACCGGCAATGTGCGACAGTGCAACCCCTGCTTCGGTATGCCCTCCACGTGCCTGCAACCCGCCGCTATCTGCTATCAATGGGAAAACGTGCCCTGGGCGGATGAAATCTGTGGAAAGAGCATGGTCATCAGACAACGCTCTTACGGTATTTGCGCGCTCTATTGCGCTCACACCCGTAGTAATCCCGGCCTTAGCGTCAACACTCACGGTAAATGCTGTTCGCTTTGCATCTTGATTAT
>JBAXIG010000072.1:0-7100 GCA_037138535.1 Actinomycetes bacterium | reverse complement strand
TAGGTGTCACCACCTGACACTCAAAGTAACTCCTTGCAGTTCAAATCCCAGAGGAAACCGGTTTTCCGCCAGATTCATGAATAGATAGATACGTCTGGGCAAAAACTACATAGAGATATTGAAATTATTCCGAGGGCAGAGTCCACCATTTACTGTGTGGCCCTATCTATAATAGTGATCCCAAGCGAAGGAGAAGTCTGTGAGTTATCGAATTCTCTCGATTGATGGCGGTGGCGTTCGGGGTCTCATCCCAGGGGTGGTGCTCTGTGAATTAGAGAAGCGAATGGGAAAGCCGCTCTCTGATTGCTTCGACCTCATCGCTGGCACCTCGGCCGGAGGGCAAATTGCCCTTGCAATGGCGCGTGCGGCGAAAGACGGATCTGCGTTTTGGAGCGCTGATGGAATCGATGAGCTTTATTCGCGTTCTTTCAGCACTATTTTTCCTTTTAAGAAGACTGGGAAATTAGATTTATTGCGTGGAGTCACGCACGAGAAATACAACGCCGATGGCTTTGAGAGCGTTCTTGAGGAACTTTTTGGGGATTCGCTCATGAGCGAATCTCGTGTCGAGGTACTTATTCCCGCTTACGAAGTGGAGAAGGGAGTGCCACATTTCTTTACTCGTTCAGCGGCCCTAGAAGACCCCAATGAAAATCACAGTATGCGCTTCGTCGCGCGTTCTACCAGCTCAGCCCCGACTTTTTTTGAACCAAACCAACATCATGCCGGTGAAAAGGCATATATTGACGGCGCTGTCTTCGCCAATAATCCCGCAATGTGTGCGTTTGCTCATGCGCAGTCGTTGGGATTCGATGAGGATGATATGACTGTAGTTTCCTTAGGTACTGGTTCGATTTCTAAAGACTTGACCTATGACGACACTAAGGATTGGGGCCTTGTTAAATGGGCACGTCCGCTATTTGACATCACCTCTCAGGCAAGCAATTTAAGCATCGACTGGCAGTTGTCCCACATCTTAAGAAAAGCCCACTATTTCCGAATCACGCCGATCTTCAAAGATGGTCGAAGCGCAATTGATGATGCTCGTCCAGAAAATATGGCAGCAGTGCGCGAAATTGGTCTCAAAATGATTGAGGAAAATTCGGCGGCCATAGATCAGCTCTGTGAGCGTATTTCATAACTGATCATCATTTATTTTTCGTAGACAAAGCGAATTTTTGGAGCTTTCTCTTGGCGAATATTCTCTAACAGGGCCGTGATAAGACCCATGAAATACTCGGTAACTTCATCAAGAACTTCCTTGGTCACCTCTTTGCCCTGCCACCGGGAAAGATCTGCAGGGGGACCGGCGTGAACGATGCTCGTAGGCCTTGGGAAGAACTTAAATTTCTTGCCATAGGGCGGGAGAAGCTGCTGGGCGCCCCATTGGGCACAAGGAATCACTGGAACATTTGTTTCCAGAGCTAATCTTGCGGCTCCGTGTTTGCCTTTCATGGGCCAAAGATGAGGCTCTCGGGTAATGGTTCCTTCGGGGTAGATACTCACAAGATCTCCACGAGAAAGGGCCGACTTAGCTTCATCCATGACATTGGATATCACTTGGGAGTCCCGAGGTACACGCAATTGCCCTGTCTTTACGAAGATCTTGCCAAGAAAGGGAATCTTGAAAAGCGAAGCTTTAATGAAGACCTTTGGTGCGCGTCCACTCATGAAAACGAAATGGGCGAAGAGTAGGGGATCAACCATCGAAATGTGGTTAGCGATAATCATTGCTGGACCAGTAGCAGGAATATTCGAGCGACCGCGCCACTCACGCTTGCAAATTAAAAAGGCGACGGGGCGTGATAAGGATGAGGCAAACCAGTACCAGGCACCAATTTTTCGAGGCAAAGTCACAGTTCGAGCGTAACAGTAGAGTGTATTTCGCACCTTTTAAGAGAGTGAATATTTAGTAAATACGCCTAGACGGTTGCGGGACCTACAACAATGAGTCCGTCGCCAGCAGCTGTAGTAAACCGAGTGGATTTAGCGGGATTGAGACGGACGCCCGCCTGGGCATCTTCCCGGTGGTCTAGATCTATTCGATAGCCGATTGCAGATTCGCCAAATGAGTATGCATGTGCCACTAATTCCTGGAAGGAAATGTCCTGACCGAGCGGGATGTATCGCTCAATCGGATAGATGTTTATGGTTGCGCCTTGGATATCGAAGAGATCATCAAATATCGGTTTGAGATCGGCATTCTCTGATAGCTGCGCGATGAGCAGCGCCGCTAAATTGTCGCTCATTACCAGGTCATCGGCTGAAGCTACTTTTGCGAGCGGAAGATTCTTGGAGTCCAGTAATTCGGCGATCAATCGTGTGGGCTCTACTCCGTTATTCTCTACGGAAAAGAGACGATTCATCACGAGGATGGTGGCAAGTGTCCGTGAGTCTGCATCGTGAGCTGATACACCCTCTCGATAGGCCAAAATCATTACTTCGCTATACCTTTCTCCACTCACTGAATCGGCGAGCTGTCCAACAGTTGTAGGTGCTTCGGTATACGTGACTGCTAGCCCGGGGAAAGGGTCACCGCTGAGACCAGAGATGTCTGCAATTCTTGAGTCGGCAATTACTTGCAACGTAGAGTTGGAGGGAAGGAATGGCAACATTTCACTAATCACATTGTGACCCATTTGTGACCAGCCAAGGACCAAAATCCGTTCTGGTTCACGGTATGTATGCGCGGCCAATTCGCGCGTTTGATCCTTGATTACGTCTAACTCTGGAGCAAGCCCGGCAAAGATGATGCGATCGTCATCTTTTGCGATTGCTATTACGTGATCACCCTCACCAATGACTGCATCTCCTGGAGGATTTACAAAAATTATTCCCTCGCTATTTCGCAAACCGATAATAGCCGCTTCCTCAAATGCTGTAAGGGCATCTTTGTAAGTGTGACCAATTAACTCTGTAGCTAATCCAAAATAAATCTCATCGCCATCGAAGTCCAGGAGATCTAGCAAGACGGGGGTCAGACCTGCTGCTCTTGTGCTCTGCGCCGTGATTCGAGTGATGAGTTGATTCGATCTCACAATCGAGATGCTTCTTTCAAGACTCTCTTCCAGTGCCTCTGAGTAAAGATCACTATCCATTTCGGCGACTATCGGCACTAGCGAGGATTTGTCTATCGCTTGAATTGCCAGAATTGTGGAAATCACAGTGGCATCGCTGTCGCTTGAGGCGTCGAGGATGATGATGGATTTAGAACCAGGTGCATTCGCCCTTGTGAGCTCATTGATATTAGTGGGATCACCTTCACGCGTAATAATTTTTGTATGCTTTACATCACCGAGATTTGCCTTGAGCAATAATTCCATCTCACCTCGATCCATATTGCTAAATATCACAATTACTGGATTCTTTTGGTTCTGATTGGCGGTATCTAACTCTTTTATAACGGAGTAGATGCGATTTGACCATCCGAGAATTAATGTGTGGCCGGTAAAAGTGATGGGCGACTTACCTTTACGTAGTTCTGTTAAGTAATCGGAGAGTTTATTTGTCGTATAAGCAAAGATGATTGCGGTAACGCCGATAGCAAGCACGGCAGTAATAGGAATAAATACTCGAGCCCAGAAATGGTCCGGCCCACTGCCCCCGAGGAAAGTGAAATTTACATTTATCCACATTTCGCTCGCGAGCTTGCTCAAATAGTTTTCTTTAGGTTCCAATTCAACCAATGCGGTGATGGCGGCGACAACGAAGTTGACCACTAACCCAACGAGAAAAATGAGGAAGACGAAGGAGAGGCTTCCTTTGGCGATGATTCTGTCTAAGCCTTCTCGAATCGCATTCGGCTTATTTGGATTAGATGCCACTGTAAAAACTCCTTCGGCCAGTCGTTAGACAATGAGTCGATTCTACGGCTCTTTCCCCCTTCACACTCAAATATCGCGGTCACCGAGCTTTCTGCGGGCACTTTGAACGACTATGGTCCCTGCGTCTCGACAGGTGGGCAGAGGTGATCCCGACTAGACTTTGCACATGACGATACTCGCCCACCGCTCAGCGCCCACGGCCTTCAGTGAAATTTTGTCGCGTGTGATGGACGCTGGGCTCCTCAAGAAGAAGCCCTCCTTTTACGTCATTCGACTCATCATTTTCTCTGCTATTGCATCTGGGCTCTGGGTGGGGGGAGCGTTCCTCAGTTTCTTCACCAGTAGTAATAGTGCTTGGATTCTTTTAGGGTTCTTGATGGCTGGTCTGCTCGGTGTGCTGAGCGCGCAGTACGGATTCATCGCACACGAGGCCGCGCACCGTCAGATCTTTCGAAATAATAAAGCTAATGACTGGGTTGGCCTCATCTTGGCGAATCTCTTTGCTGGGCTCAGCTATGGGTTTTGGTTACGCAAGCACAATAAGCATCATCAGAAACCTAACTTCATTGGTGAGGATCCGGATATCGATATTCGTGTCCTTAGTTTTACCGTGGAATCTCGCAATAAGAAGAAGGGTATGGAGCGCTGGCTGAGCGATCGTCAGGGATATCTTTTTCCCCTGCTCCTGCTCTTCACTGGTTTTGATCTCCTCGCGGATAGTTTTGTTGGCCTAGGGCGTAAGGATCGCAAGTTAGGCATGCGATTTCTTGAGTTTGGTCTCATGCTCGTACGCCAAACAGCTCCATATATTGTGATGGCTCTGATGTTTGGTTGGCTCTGGGCAATGGCGTTGTGGGTCTTCATGATGATGATGTTTGGGTTCTTTATGGGCGCTGCCTTTGCACCTAATCACAAAGGGATGCCTCTTATTGAGCGAGATTCCAAGATTGATTTCTTCCAACGACAGGTACTCACTAGTCGCAATATCCGTGGCAGTTGGCTCACGGACAATCTCATGGGCGGACTTAACCGTCAGGTGGAACACCACCTCTTTCCTTCCATGGCGCGTCCACACTTGGCGAAGGCCCATAAGATCGTGGTGGCGTTCTGCGCAGAGCGCGGCGTCCCTCTAGTCGAAATGAATCTCATCTCTAGCTACATGGTCGTGATGCGCCATCTCAATGAGGTCGGGCTGAGCAAGAATTCTGACCCCTTTGTCTGCCCCATGGTGGGGCAATTGAGGCCCGTTTACTAAGCCCTAGACTCTCACCATGGCAAGCGTGGCAGGAGGACGAACTCCGACCTTAACTGCGCTTCGTACTATTGAAATCAGTGAGTTGGTAATCCCTACTCCTCAGGATGGCGAGTTACTCGTCAAGATGCGAGCCACGGGTGTCTGTGGCACTGACCTTCATCTTTACGAATCTGACTGGGGCTTCATGCCCGTAGTCCTTGGCCATGACGCAGTCGGGGAGGTGGTGGGTACTGGTCAACGAGTGGTGCTTGATCCAGCAATCAGTTGCCGCACATGTGCGTACTGTCTATCTGGGAGAAGAAACGCTTGTCCCGAATATAGATTTCTTGGAATGACCACTCCCGGAACTTTTGCAGCATTTCTCACGATCCCACAAGAAAATGCTATCCCGATTCCGGATGAACTCAGCGATGAAGCAGGAACCGTTCTCGAACCAGTATGCGTCGCACTTCATTTGCGCGAAAGGCTAAAGTCAGTTGTAAAGAGTGATTCTCCCGTGCTGGTGGTGGGTGGCGGTCCCATTGGAATCGTGGCGGCCCGTGTGCTTGCCTTAGCCGGGTACCAAGTAACTGTGGTGGAGACGGTGGCATCGCGACGAGAAAAAGTTCGCTCTTGGGGGATTACCTGCATCTCGCCAGCGGAAATAACTCCTGCACATTCAGCAACAGGAGCGCGAGCAGTTGCTGTTGAAACTTCCTCCTCGATTCCCGGAGCACAACTTGCTGTTGAGTGGATGGGCTTTGGTGGGGTATTTGCTTCAATTGGTGCTTCGTCGCATTCACTTCGAATTGCAGACCTTCTGCTTAAAGATCAATCTCTTATCGGAATTCATGGTGGCGGCGGTCGTTACGTAGAGGCTGTCGAATTGGTCGCTTCTGGAGTCATTCCGGTGGGGGAGTTGGTCTCCCATCGCCGCCCCATTGCAGACCTCAAGGAAGTGATCATCGAGACTAATCGCAATCCACTCGATGTTTATCGCACTGTCTTGATGCATCCTTAATGACGCCACTTCGCCGGCTCTTTATTGGTATATCTGTTATCGCAGGGGCTGCATTCGTCATCATTATTGTTGGGGTTTCGGTGGTGTTCTTTTCCACTCACCAGACCTCGGTGAAGCCGCCGCTCGTCGTTGCATCTCCATCGCCGTCGATGACTCTGGCTCCAAAGGTTGAACTCCCACTCACGAATCCTATTCCCAGCAAACTGTATGTTGAGGATGCGCTTAATGCTTTGGGGTTACCTGTCGGAAAAGTAGACGGTAATTATGACGAGAAGACGCAACGTGCTCTGTGCGCCTGGCGCGAATTAACCTACGGAGAACCCACACGAACTTTGCCGAGTGAACTTGAAGCGATGCAGATTGTTACCACCAAGGCGCTGACACCTGCAATGAATCAGGTTGTTGGGCTCAATGTAAATATCGCTTGCCAAACCGCCACGTGGGTGAGTGCGGGAAATGTGGTGCGAGGTGTTTTTCCTGTTTCTAGCGGCATCCCTGGTTACCTCTCCACCAGTGTGGGTGTGTGGAAAGTTGAGTGGGAAGTAGCTCGATGGTATGAGTCGATTCTCTATCCCGAAGCCATGATGTATCGTCCCAAGTTCTTCCACCGCGGTATGGCTATTCATGGCTCGGCCACTGATGCACTTGTACTTCCCTATCCAGCATCTCACGGCTGTGTTCGGATGTTGCATGCAGACATTGACCGGCTATGGGATGCTGGCTTTGGGATCGGTGACACTGTAAATGTCTATGGCGAGTGGGTTAGCGATACCCGATAGAGGATAATTTGATTAGAATGAGAATGTTTTTATATCGGTTCCACTAAACAAAAATTGGAAGGTTTGTTGACTCATGGCTGATTTCAACGTCCCATCGACTGCTCTACTCCTGATGGATTTTCAAAAATCCATTATTTATCGATTCGGTGGGGCAGGTACGGAACTCATGCCGAGAGTAGCTGCAGTAAAAAAGGCGGCAGAGGATGCGGGGATGCTTGTTATTCTCGTACGAGTCGCTTTTC
>JBAXIG010000071.1:0-7312 GCA_037138535.1 Actinomycetes bacterium | reverse complement strand
CATGCCCCTCCTGGCGATTGATCAAGGCACTTCCGGCACCAAGGCCCTGGTGGTGGGGGATCGCGGCGAGGTGCTGAGCCGCGGGTTTGGTGAAGTGGCCATCCATCATGGGTCGGGTGGACTTGTCGAGTGCGACCCGATCGAACTCTGGGGCTCTCTCGTTTCCGCCGTTTCTCAAGCCACCTCCGATTCTTCGTCACCTGACGCGGTGGGTCTGGCCAATCAAGGGGAATCGATCCTGGCTTGGGATCCGCACACCTTGGAGCCACTCTCTCCAGTCATGGTCTGGCAAGACTCACGGGCTGCTTCGCTTTGTGATGCACGACGCGACCACGAAGAATTTGTTCGCACGAGTACTGGCCTTCAACTCGATCCCTACTTCGTGGCACCGAAAATGAAGTGGCTTCGCGAGAACATCACGCGCGCAGGTGTGGTCACCACGACGGATGCGTGGCTGCTCGCAAAACTCACCGGACGTTTTGTGACGGATATTGCCACAGCTTCGCGAACGCTTCTACTCGACATTCACTCGGGCACCTGGAGTCACGGGCTCCTCGAGCTCTGGGAGTTAGAAAATGAATCCCTACCCGAAGTGGTTGCATGTGATCAAATAATTGGAGCCGTCACTGCGGCCGACCTGCCTGCACTTCGAGGTGTGCCACTGTCAGGCGCCATTGTCGATCAACCTGCAGCACTCTTTGCGCAATCCTGCGTGATCGCTGGCCAGGCCAAGTGCACCTACGGCACGGGTGCTTTCTTGCTGGCGAACATCGGAACAACGCCACAGATTTCACAATTTGGTCTAGCAACATCGATTGCCTGGGAATTGCGTGGAGCGCGCGCTCATTACCTCGATGGCCAAGTCTTTACAGCCGCCTCAGCGGTCGCCTGGTTAACCGAAAATGGATTGCTCGAGAGCGCTGAAGCAATCGATTCCTTGCCACGCGATAGCGGAGGAGTCATGGCGGTCTCCGCGCTCGCGGGATTTGGTGCTCCTCGGTGGAAACCGTCGGGGAGCGGCGCGATCGCCGGCATCTCACTTGCTTCCACGAAAGATCACATCGCGCGAGCAGTAGTCGATGGTATTGCCGCGCAAGTCACCGAATTGATTGCTGCAATGAATGCCGACGGAGTTGCGCTGCAACGTTTGCGCGTCGATGGAGGTCTCACGCGATCGAAGACGTTGATGCAGATGCAGGCCGACCTCGCACAAATTCCGGTAGATGTATATCCCCATCCAGATGCCACCGCCCTCGGTGTCGCCGCGATTGCTCGCCTGGGGGCAGAGCCTTCTCTTTTAATCGACGAAGCGATTGCCCCGTGGCGTCCAGTGGCCACGTACGAACCCGAGTGGGGCGCAGATCAAGCGGCGGAAT
Source organism: Actinomycetes bacterium (assembly GCA_037138535.1). GTDB lineage: Bacteria > Actinomycetota > Actinomycetes > Nanopelagicales > Nanopelagicaceae. Next base: position 5,936 of record JBAXIG010000071.1, on the reverse strand, counting down.
ATATGTCGACGTGGAAAGATTTGGCAGATAACGCCCAAGAGAGGAGTGCGCATGGCTAAACGAGTCGCTCCCCACGTGCGCACCTTCGACGTAGCCATCATTGGCGCAGGCGTTGTGGGGGCAGCTATCGCACGTGAGCTTGCGCGCTTCGATCTCTCAATTCTTCTTATCGATGCGAAGTCAGATGTGGGTGCTGGTACATCAAAAGCGAATACCGCAATTCTGCACACAGGTTTTGACACGGTCCCAGGGTCGCTGGAATCGCGCCTCGTCTCTCGAGGCTATTTCTTGTTGCGTGACTATGCGCGTGAAGTGGGCATCTCTTTCGAAACGTGCGGTGCGCTGCTGGTGGCCTGGAGCGCCGAAGAGCTTGCGAATCTTTCTAAGATCCAAGAAAAGGCCATTGCAAACGGTTATCTCGAAACCTATCTCGTTGATGTTGCTGACCTCTACGCAAAGGAACCTCATCTAGGTCCTGGTGCTCTTGGCGCCCTCGCCGTACCAGGGGAGTGGATCATAGATCCATGGTCAACGACTCTTGCTTATGCGACACAAGCGAAAGCAGCAGGTGCAATTCTTCAACTCAACACTCGCGTTGAACGCATTGCGCAATCTGCGCATCTGCATACCTTGCACACGACGCAGGGAGAATTTGAATCTCGCTATCTTGTCAATGCGGCAGGCCTATATTCCGATCTGATCGATCGCGAGTTTGGCTTTGAAGACTTTGTAGTGACGCCTCGACGCGGGGAACTATTGGTCTTCGACAAGTTGTCTCGTCCCCTCGTCTCCCACATTCTCCTACCGGTGCCTTCCTCGATGGGCAAAGGGGTATTAGTTTCACCCACAGTTTTTGGAAATGTGATGCTCGGGCCCACTGCCGAGAACCTTTCGGATAAAAGTGCGACTGAGTCCTCGATCACTGGGTTGGCGTTCCTTCAGGAGAAAGGACGAAAGATCATGCCCGCGTTGCTCGATGAGGAGATCACGGCGATATATGCAGGGCTGCGTGCAGCTACGGAGCATGCTGATTTTCAAATCTCGCTTCATGCACCTCAACGTTATGTAACGGTCGGTGGTATTCGTTCCACCGGTCTGACTGCCTCAATGGCGATCGCCGAGCACGTCCGAGATCTACTCACGCAAGCCGGGCTAGATCTTGGTACTCAAAATTCACTTCCGGCAATTCTCATTCCCAGACTCGGGGAAGCTACCCTACGCCCGTACCAGAATGACCCGCTGATCGCTGCGCATCCTTCCTACGGGGAGATCATTTGTCATTGTGAGCGCGTCACACGTGGGGAGATAGTTGCGACGTTCTCTTCACCGATCCCACCGCAGGATCAATCTGGCCTTGGTCGTCGCACGCGCGCCACGTTTGGCCGGTGCCAAGGCTTTTACTGCCATGCAGAAGTCCGCGACCTATTGGAGAACAACGGCGCTGTGTCATGAAGAAGAGCGAAGTTGATGTACTCATCGTGGGGGCCGGCCCAGCCGGATTAGCAGCCGCGATCGCGGCAAAGCAGAGTGGCTTCACGCGAGTACGCGTCCTCGATCGCGAACGCGAGGCCGGCGGAGTTCCGCGCCATTCATTGCATACCGGATATGGCTTCCGTGACCTGCATCGAGTCATGAGCGGTCCCAAATACGCTGCACGATATATAACTAAAGCCCTTGAATCTGGAGTAGAAATCTCAACCTCTACGACTGCACTCGATTGGGCAGGTGATCTCGCGCTTGCTCTCACTTCGCCGCGGGGGTTAGAAGAAGTGTCGGCATCTCAAATCTTGTTGGCTACTGGCGCGCGCGAGCGTGGGCGGAATGCCCGGGCCATTGCGGGAACGCGTCCGGCTGGGATTTACAACACGGGTTCACTCCAGCAATCAGTCTATCTACGCCATCAGGAGATTGGTACGCGTGCAGTGATCATCGGCGCCGAACATGTGAGTTTTTCTGCTGTGATGACTTTGGCGCACGCAGGTGTGCAAACAGTTGCGATGCTCACGCCGGAGGCTCGCCATCAAAGTTACTTCCCGCTGCACTGGGGAACAGCGCTTCGCTATCGCTACGCCTTGCGAACAAGGACGGAACTAGTTGAAATTCTTGGTCGAGATCGGGTGAGCGGAGTGCGAGTTGCTACGCCGCGAGGTGAAGAAGTTATTAAATGCGACACCATCGTCTTTAGCGCCGATTGGATTCCTGACAACGAATTAGCTCGTCGAGGCAGTTTGCAGATGAGTGAGAGCACCAAGAGTCCGATTGTGAACCATCTCCATGAAACCTCACGGTCCGGAGTGTTTGCGCTGGGGAATTTGCTTATGCCAATAAAGAGCGCCGATCAATGTGCGCTCGAGGGAGCTTCCTTACTCTCCAAGAATTGGTAAATTTCTGTCGTATCAACACCGGGAAAGGTTCCCGGCGGAAGTGCCGCTAGCAAGTGTGAGTGCGCTCGGGCACTCGGCCACACCATGTCACGCCAGCGCTCAGATAAATCAAGTGGTGCCTCGTTGCAACAACGAGAATCAGGGCAGGTGGACTTTGTGCGTTCCGTGGTTTCGCGCCCTCTAAACCATTTTGAATCTGCAAATCTCACTCCGACAGAGATGGAAAAAGGACCAGCCGAAGTGTCTTCGGACTGAGTTGTTGACCAGTAAGTTCCGTTGGGGGTGTCAAGATATTGCCAGTAACTCATGCCGGTAGAAGTCTGCGAAAAGACTCGGCGAGCGCCAGAGTGGCGACATGCGAGCTGCCCTTCAATACTTCCCAAGGGATCAGCTGGAAATGCTAACCCGTCATTTTCATACGCCTTATAAATAGTTCCACTCTCGTGGACCTTCACAAAGTCCACCTGAATCCCTAAATGTTCGGTGGCCAAGTTGGTAAATCGGTGGGCGGCCGTTTCGTATGAGACGGCAAATGCATCACGCAAATCTTCGATAGCAATGTACTTACCTTCTTTGGCACGTTTCAACAATTGCACAGCAGAAGTCTCTGGAACTAAAAGAGCGGCAGCGAAGTAATTTACTTCCACGCGCTGCTTAAGAAAATCGGAAAAGCTCGCGGGGGGAGTATGGCCCAATATCTGGTGACCGAAAGTTTGCAAGATGATGGTGCGTGGATCGTGTCCGCCCCAACCGGAATCAGGAAGATAGATTCGCATATTCTTCAAGTCGGTGAGCGAGCGTGTCGAATGTGGCAGATCGTTCACATAAACGAGTTCGTAGCCAAGGTGCTCGACGAGTTGATCCACTCCGCGTTCACCAAGTGGTCCACCTCGATAATCCAACTCTTTAAGCAACTTCGCAGCTTCGTTCTCGATCTCCTTGAAGTAATTATCTCGTTGACGCATCTTGATGCGGAGAGCGGCGTTTGCACGCCTTGCTTCTTCCGGAGTTGCCGCAGTAACTGAGGAGCGTCGTTCTAATTCGCGATGCAAACCTGCCATCGATTCCATGACGTCGAGTGGGATGGTGGGGCCAAACCGTACCTTCGGAATTCCGCTCCCCACAAAAGTATGTGAGCGCTGGGCATGTTCAAGTTCAATGGTTAATTCGGTACGACGATCAACAGGTGTGGCGGTCATCAACACCTCCATCGTCACGCCAAACTCCTTGGCAATCTTGGTAAGTAGCGCCAGTCGAGGATCGCGTTGCCCCGTTTCGATGAGTGAGAGGTGGGAGGGCGAGGCGTTCACGGCCTTGGCAAGGGAGGCCAAGGTGATGTGAGCGCTGCGACGGTGGTGTCGGATGCGCCGACCCAGGGCAATCGGATCGTAAGAAGAAGAAATCTCGCCACCCCTTCTCGCTTGTCAATTTTCTGGTTTATTTACCTATTATTTCCGGGCGTGGCGCAACTATAGGGAAGAAAGTTCTTTTTACACAACCATTTCGCCCTACGGCTACTCCAGTGGATGCCGAGGGCAGAGAGCAGGAGAGTCAAGATGAGCCACCTAAAGAGCGCTGCCGAACTTGAGCAAGAGTGGGCTACCCACCCTCGTTGGAAGGGCGTTGAACGTACCTACTCCGCCGCCGATGTAGTTCGTCTTCGTGGCACCGTGGTGGAAGAGGCAACGCTGGCCCGCCGGGGATCTGAGCGTCTCTGGAAAGCTCTTCAGGAAGAGAAGTTTGTGCGCTCACTCGGAGCGCTCACCGGAAACCAGGCTGTGCAGATGGTGCGCGCGGGTCTCCAGGCGATCTACCTCTCGGGGTGGCAAGTAGCCGCCGACGCGAACCTCGCCGGCCAGACTTATCCTGATCAAAGTCTTTATCCGGCGAACTCTGTTCCTGCGGTAGTGCGTCGCATCAACAATGCTTTTACCCGTGCAGACCAAATCGCCTGCTCTAACGGCGACAACAGCATCGATTGGTTTGCACCCATCGTAGCTGATGCTGAAGCAGGTTTCGGTGGTGCGCTTAATGCCCTCGAATTGATGAAGGGCATGATCGTGGCCGGTGCCGCAGGTGTGCACTGGGAGGATCAACTTGCTTCTGAAAAGAAGTGTGGTCACCTCGGTGGCAAAGTTTTGATCCCTACAGGGCAGCACGTGCGCACGCTTAACGCAGCGCGCTTAGCTGCTGACCTTCTTGATGTTCCTTCCATCATTATTGCGCGGACCGATGCGCTCGCTGCAGACCTCATCACCAGTGATGTAGATCCACGTGATGCCAAGTTTGCGACAGGGGAGCGCACCTCTGAAGGTTTCTACCGTGTCCGCAATGGTGCGGAGCCCGTTATCGAACGCGGTCTTGCCTACGCACCATATTGCGATTTGATCTGGGTCGAGACTGGTACTCCAGATCTAGGCCTAGCGCGCGAATTTGCCGAAGAACTGCATAAGCAATTTCCCGGAAAGATGTTGGCTTACAACTGTTCTCCATCGTTTAACTGGAAGGCTGCGCTCTCAGACAAGGAAATTGCCGGATTCCAAGACGAACTTGGCGCGCTTGGTTATAAGTTCCAATTCATCACTCTTGCTGGCTTCCATTCGCTCAACTACGGCATGTTTGATTTGGCACAGAAGTATTCGACCGCAGGTATGACTGCCTATGTTGAACTCCAGGAGGCTGAATTCGCAGGTGCTAAGCGCGGGTACACCGCAGTGAAACACCAAACGGAGGTAGGCACTGGTTACTTTGACTTAGTGGCTACGGCTATCAATCCAGAGAGTGGAACTTTGGCACTTTCGGGTTCCACCGAAGCGGAGCAATTCCACTAAAGCTGAGGTTCGAGAGAGTGCGATCGGGAAGAGCTATGCCACGTTTCCATTGATGATGGTGTAGTTCTTTCCGGTTGAATCTGGTTTCGTGACTGCGCACACGGCTCGATTTCGATACTTATCGAATTCACTGCCTGGATCAGCAAAGAACCAAGCGAGATAGAGCGAATTAGTATCCCCCAATTTGGTGGGTGGCAACTTTCCGTAAATGTGCTCGTAGACGGCGTAACACACAGCACCTACATCTTCACTCTTTGCCGTACTTCCTTGCGAAGGATCGACCTCTCCGGTGTAGATCACTTGGAGGTGATGTGGCTGTACGCAATCAACTTCGAAGAAGCTCTTTATTTTGTTTACTTCGCTCACCGGAATCGATTGTGAAGCGGCGGCGTCGATGGAGTAGCACCCTCGTTGAACTTCGAGATAGAAAGTTCCATTCTGGTAGGTGTCAGTTGGTCCTGTGGCATCGATCACTTCAACTTCTTCCCGCAGATGCCCACCGGGGAGCCAGATGAAGAGGGCGGTGGCAGCCACTCCGGCCATCGCTACTAAGGCGGTAGCGCTGAAGATATAAGTGAGTTTCTTATTCACCGGGGTACTCCTTTCACGCTGGCAGAGATGTAAATCTATTGAGATCTGCCAGATTCACCGAATTCTTGGAGCGGATGACCGGGATCGAACCGGCATGGCCAGCTTGGAAGGCTGGGGCTCTACCATTGAG
>JBAXIG010000070.1:0-7475 GCA_037138535.1 Actinomycetes bacterium | reverse complement strand
TACCCCTTTGTGATCGAAGCGATCATACGGGGATTTGGCGACCGGCAGAAGAAGTGCCGATGAGTTTCGTCCTCTTAGGCGAGTTGCGGGTCCTTGCCGACGGTGACGTTGACCTCTCGTTTGCTGAGGATCTGGCCGATAGTGTTCGGTTCCAAGATGCCGGCTTCGCTGACATAGAAATCGGGCATCGCCTTGAGGAAGGATTCCAGCATCATGCGCATTTCTGTACGCGCCATCGTGGAACCCATACAACGGTGGGCTCCGATACCAAAGGTGAAGTGGCGATTCGGGAATCTCTCTAAGTTGATCGTGCCGGGATCTGCAAATTCAGTCTCATCATGATTTGCGCTGCCCCAGAGGATAAATACTCGCTCACCTTGAGTCACTGGGCAACCGCTTACGTTGGTGTCCTCCATGACGTAGCGCGCGAAACCTTGAATGGGAGGTTCGTATCGAAGGAACTCTTCGATGGCGCGCGGAATACGTTCAAGGTCGGCTACTAAGAATTGTCGGAGATCATCACGCTCCGCGAGCATGGCGACAACATTACTCATCGCCGCACCTACTGTGTCCATCCCGCCGAATATCAGCATACGAACGAGATTGACGACCTCTTCTCTACTCGTGGTGATTCCCTCAAACTCTGACTTAATTAATTCGGAAATGAGATCACCGCAAGGATAATCGTAACGAGTATCTATTTCTTTCTCGATGATGGAATCGAATTGGTGAATCAGTCGTATTGCTTCAAGTTGTTCAGGACTTCCTGGAATCGAGAAAGCCGCGTCATGAAGAGGTTTAGCAAATACTTCCCAATTCGCGGGGTCGAAGCCGATCAGTCGCATGGTGGCTCGAGTGGGGATGAGTTCACAGAATTCGCCGACAAGTTCTGCGCTTCCTCGTTCGACAATGCCCGCGAGCGCTTCGTCAATATCTACTTGGATCGCATCTTCGTGGAGTCGAATTGCACGCGGCGTGAGGAAGGGGCTTATCAATGCGCGGAAGCGATCTAGCTCCGGCGGATCTACCTGAATAGGAAGTAGTTTGCGCGCTCGATTGCTAGGAATCAGCAGACTTTCTGCAGCACTTGAGAATCTCTCAGGGTCGCGCGCAATCTCGCCTACGTCGGCATACCGCGCAATAACATCGAAGCCGTCATGGGTGGGTGAGTGCACGACCGGGCTCAAGCCACGCAATTCTTCGTAAATCTCCAAGCGGCGGTCTTTGAAATCCGCTGAGTGGTGATCAAATGCAAAAGTGGGGATATCGCTCCGGTTCATGGTTACTCGATCACCGAAATCGCGCGCTCAGGACAGAGCTCGACCGCATCACGAGCCTTTTGATTGAGTTCTTCGGGAACAGGATCGTGAAGCACTACTGATTTGCCGTCGAGATCTCGCAATTCAAAGAGTTGATCAGATTCGAAGTAGCAGAGACCGTGACCGCGGCAGAGTTCGTGATTGACGGTAACCTTCAAAGCGGCTTCCTCTCTCTGACTTCTGGAGTCTAGAGAGGCACCTGAAGTTTAGTAAGGTCGTTGAAGAAGAGGTGGGGTGAGCGACGGGACTCGAACCCGCGACATCCGCGACCACAACGCGGCGCTCTACCAGCTGAGCTACGCCCACCATGTCCCGCAAGGCCGGAATCCCAGCGGGCGGTACACATAATAGGGGTTCGTGCGCGCACTTCGGGGGAGGTGGGCGTGGGTGTGAGTCTCAAGTTGAGATTGAGGGTCTTACGAGGTCGGTTTTTCGTACTTTTCCGCGATGGATTTCGCGCGATCGCTCTCCAGGCCGGGGCGGGGGGTGAAGATCGCCTCTCGGTAATAGCGCAGCTCGTTGAGGGAATCCTGGATATCGCCGAGGGCGCGATGGTTACCGCTCTTCTTCGGGCTGGCGAAGTAGCTGCGCGGAAACCACCGGCGAGCGATCTCCTTGATCGAAGAGACGTCGATGATTCGGTAGTGGAGATGGGCATCGAGGAGCGGTAGATCACGCGCAATAAAGAGGCGATCCATCCCAACCGAGTTTCCGGCCAGCGGCGCCTTTCGTGCCTCCGGAACCCATGTGGTGATGTAAGCCATCACTTCAGTTTGAGCCGTTTCCAGAGTGGTGCCGTTTTCAAGTTCTTTGATGAGACCGGATTCGGTGTGCATGTTGGTGACAAAGTCATTCATAGTGAAGCCGGTCGGTGGCTTGATAATGATGTCTACACCCTCGCCAAGTGGATTCAAATCAGCATCAGTAACTATGACTGCAATCTCGATGAGCGCATCCTTTTCAAGATCAAGACCGGTCATCTCGCAATCAATCCAGACGATTCGTTCGTTAATTTTGTCGCCGATGATGGGATCTATTTTGCTCTCACTCATTTCGAATCCGTTGATGCAAGTAATTCTTCGGGTCGAGGTTGTGCTGCTCGCCATCCGATAAAGAATTGTAAAACGCAGAGAGTAGCGAGGAAGTAGTAGGGGGCTTTCCAGGAATCGGTTGCTTGATGAATCTGGCCCACAATGATGGGCCCCATTGCGGCCACTATGTAGCCCACACCTTGCGCCATGGCCGAAAGAGGGCCGGCTTCAGAAAGTGATCGCGCTCGCAATGCAATCATCACGAGAGCGGTGGGGAAAGAAGATTGTCCGATACCGAGTAAGACGATCCAGAGAATCGGTGCGGTGTTATGCGCAGTTGCTAAGCCGATAAAGCCCAGGAGCGATGCACAGGTGACTAGGACCATCGGTTTGCGCTGATCCAAACCGCGACCGAGCCAGAGTGGAATAAGCAACGAGCAAGGAATTGAAATTCCGGTCGTTAAGGCTAGGAGAGAGCCGGCAGATGCAGGGGAGTGACCCCAGTCGATGAGTGTTTTAGGGAGCCAGGCGACGGTGGTGTAAAAAGTTGTCGACTGCACCCCCATATAAAGGGTGACATACCAAGACATGGGATCGCGAAAGATAACTCGCCAGGGTGCCTTTTGAATCGTGGTCGCCACGTGCGCATCAGCATGATGTCTGGCTACTGGGATCCACAAGATCAACGCAATGAAGGGAATGATCACCCAGATAGCGATACCGCCGCGCCAATTGTGCGTGGTGGCATTGGAAATCGGCACGGAGAGTGCGGCGCCCATGGTCGCAAAAGTCGCGAGTACCACGGTGTAGACCGGCATGATTTTGGTGAGGTTGGCTCCGAAGTCGCGCTTGATAATTACTGGCACCAAAACATTGAGTGCCGCAATGGCAAGACTGGCGAGCACAGTCCCTAGAAAGAGGGCGGTCGAGTTGAAAATCGCCCGCAGAGAAAGTGCGACCACCAGAGTGCCAATGAAGAAGAGAATCGCGCTCTCCGTGGGTTTGCGGCGGGCAAACTTCGAGATTCCGATGGGTGCGGCCAAGCCGAAGAGGATGAGAGGGATCGAGGTAAGGGCGGCGAATTGGCTCAGCGAGAGGTGGAGGTCGTTGCGAATGGCGTTGATTTGTGGCGGAACCGAGGTCAAGGCGGAGCGCTGGGAGGCGGCGACTGCCATGAGTGCTACGACTTCGCGACCTCTCTTCATACTAAGGAGCCTACCTGCGGCTGAGAGGCCTGAGTTAATTCAGCCTCCGTTCACTTGGAATCCACTTATCTGGTGTGGCGCGGGAGGGTAGCCATAGCAAGATAGCGGCATGAGCACCCCGACCTCGGTTCCGCTCCAGTCGGAGATCCCGCCGGCGCGCGCGATCATCCTCACGCGTCGCCTCTCTGATCGCGTTTTTCGAGGAGTTGTGACTGCTGGCGGATTCGTCTCACTTATCGTTCTAGGACTCATTGCACTCTTTCTCGCATCGCGAAGCATAGACATTTTTAAGACTTTCGGCCTTGGATTTATTACCGAATATAAGTGGGACTCCGGGGATCCAGACAATGGAATTCAACCGGTATTGGGAATTGGCGCGATGCTTATCGGCACAATTGTTACTGCACTTGTGGGTCTGGTAATCGCGCTGCCTGTTTCGGTCGGTATGGCACTCTTTCTTGAGTACTACATGCCCATCCGATTAAAGAAGTCACTCACGATGGTGATTGATTTGATGGCGGCTATTCCATCGGTCATTTTTGGGCTGTGGGGTTTCTTCGTACTCATGCCACACGCCGTTTACTGGGCGAAGTTGCTTCACAAATATTTTGGTTGGATTCCCTTCCTCGATGTGCAAGCTCCAATCTTCGAGCGTTCTCCATTTATCGCTGGGCTAGTGCTGAGCGTCATGATCATCCCGATCGTCACCTCGATATCCCGCGAAGTATTCTCTCAAGTTCCACTCGATCGCATTCAAGCGGCCTACGCGCTCGGTGCGACAAGGTGGACGATGATCAAAGCGGTGGTACTGCCCTTCGGTTCCAGTGGGATCGCTGGTGGGGCAATGCTGGGACTCGGCAGAGCCATGGGTGAAACCGTGGCGGTATATCTCGTACTCAATCTTTACTTCCATCCGAACTTCCAAGTCCTCTTCTCCGCTGGCGGATCAGTTGCATCAATGATCGTTACCAAGTTCGGGGAAGCTGGGAAACTCGAACTGCAAGGTTTGATGGCTGCTGGTCTTGTGCTCTTTGTGGTCACTTTGATTATTAACTTCCTGTCGAACATGATTGTGAAGCGCACTTCTCGGACGGGTAACTAAGATGAGCGCCCAAGTCCCACAACTTGAAGTTCGAGACTTCTCATCTGTTTCTCCCAAGAAACCTTGGAAGTTGTCGCCTCGCGAAGTCGCCATCAATGCCTCAACAATTGGTATCGCCCTCATTCTTTCGCCAATCATTGTGCAAGTTACCCCGCTAAAGGGAAAGCTCGGTTTAGTTCTCACCTTCATCATCGTTGCTATGGTCGGAAATATCGTTCTCTCCTTTTTGCGACAAGGTGTTCAAGCCATCGGTAACTCCATCGCCTCCACATTCATTTACTTAGCGGCGGGACTCGTGCTGCTTCCTGTAGCGAGCATTTTCTTCACGGTCATCATGCGCGGTTATCACGCACTTCGTATTAACACTTTTACGCAAGACATGTCAGTGTCGCAGTCGGATGGCCCTTATAGCCAGGGTGGGGCTCTTCACGCGATCCTCGGAACTCTCATGTTGGTCCTCATCGCATCGCTCATCAGCGTTCCGATCGGAATTCTCACTGCGTTATACCTCACCGAAGTAAAGGGTCGGGCAGAAGGTCTCATCCGCTTCCTCGTGCAAGCAATGAGTGGTGTGCCTTCCATCGTTGCTGGGCTCTTCATTTATTCAGTACTTATTGTGGGAGCCGGCGGGCATTACTCTGGATTTGCTGGCGGGCTCTCGCTCTCGATCCTTATGCTTCCCACTGTCGCGCGTACCGCGGAAGAAGTACTCAAGTTGATTCCGCGAGATCTCCGCGAAGCAGGTGTTGCACTTGGTGGAACGCAATGGCGCACCGTTGTGATGGTGGTGGTCCCTGCGGCGAGAAGTGGCATCGTCACTGCCATCATTTTGGGCGTTGCGCGAGTAGCTGGCGAGACTGCCCCACTTTTGCTCACCATTCTTGGGAGCACCGCTACGCATCTCAACCCCATGGACGCACCAACTTCAGCACTACCGCTCTATACCTTTAATTTATTGCGTACTGGGCTAAACGTTGCCATCGACCGTGCCTGGACTGGTGCACTTGTCCTCATGATTCTCGTACTCATCCTCTTTGTGTTGGCTCGTTTGGCTTCAGGGAGGAAGAAATGAGTGACGTGATGGAATTTGAAGGTAATCAGGATAATATTTCAACCAAGACGTACCTGGAGGAAGCAGTGTCACAACCAGAGATTTCATCCCTCGCCGCTGTCACGAGTCATCATTCGGCGCCCGGCACTCAGCCACTTGGTACGGGTCTTGAGGCACGCGGGGTCCACGCATGGTTCGGCAAGCATCATGCTCTAGCCGATGTGAACCTCGACTTCCCTGCAGGCACGGTTACGGCGTTAATCGGACCTTCTGGCTGCGGTAAATCGACATTCCTGCGCACTTTGAACCGCATGCACGAATTCATTCCAGGTGCTGCCATGGCAGGGGAAGTTCTGCTCGATGGCAAAGATATTTACGAACCGGGAACAGATGTGACCAAGATTCGTTTGAAAGTAGGCATGGTTTTTCAGAAGCCAAACCCATTCCCTTCGATGACAATCGCAGAGAATGTGCTCGCGGGTCTCAAATTAGCTCAATTGAAGGCGGTAAATAAGGACGACCTACTTGAGGAATGCCTGCAGCGCGCTGGCCTCTGGGCTGAAGTGAAAGATCGCCTTAAGGCACATGGTGGTTCGCTTTCTGGCGGTCAACAGCAACGCCTCTGCATCGCGCGAGCGCTTGCGGTAAAGCCAGAAGTGCTGCTGATGGATGAACCATGTTCGGCACTCGATCCAGGTTCTACTCTGAAGGTTGAAGAGACGGTGCGCCAACTTATTGAATCGGTCATTGTCGTAATCGTGACGCACAATATGCAACAAGCAGCTCGTGTTTCTGATTACACCGGATTCTTCCTGAGCGACGGTGGCCCTGGCCAGTTAATCGAAACGGCGCCGACCAGCGAGATATTTTCGCGTCCCAAAGACCCCCGTACTGAGGCGTACGTCACGGGACGCTTCGGCTGATCTGAAAATCAAGCCCAAGACACTCACTGTTCACTTTCGCGTCGGTAAGCGTTTGCCTTGCCGAGGCCTTTCGTTCCACTTCGGTACATAACTTTTACCTAGTAAAACACCTACTCACACGATAAGGACCCCCGAATGACTCTTCGTCTCGGACGTCGGTTTAACATCGGAGCGACCGCTCTGATTTCTGCAGCTCTCGTTACTGCTCTCGTGGCAGCTCCTGCCCACGCAGCAGTAACCATCAGCGGTTCCGGCTCAACAGCCGTCAAGAACCTCCTCGATGTATGTATCCCTGATTACCAAAAGGCCACTGGCAACACTGTGAACTACGCTGGTGGCGGTTCAGGCGCCGGTCGTTCTGCATTCACTGCAGGCACCGTTGACTTCGCTTTCTCTGATGCAGCTTTTGGTGCAACGGAAGCTAAGCCCACCGATTTCCTCTACGCGCCAATCGTTGCGTTCCCAATCGCAATCATGGTGAAGCTTGATGGTTATAACGACACTCTTAATCTCAGTGCTAAGACCCTCTCGGGAATTTACGCAGGTAAAATCACCAAGTGGAATGATGCTGCGATCGTCGCTGACAACAATAAGACCGTACAGACTCCTGTGTACGGAAAAGAAGCTGTGTATGCAATGAAGGCCAAGATGGATCCAAAGACCAAGAAGCCAATGAAAGACAAAAAAGGCAAGGTCATCATGGAGAAAGTCCAGACTGGCACCAAAGATGTGGTGACTGGCACCAAAGATGTTGTGGAAAGCGCCAAGCTTCCTTCAACTTCGATCACGGTGTGGTACCGCTCTGACAAGTCAGGTTCCACTGGAATCTTGACCAACTGGCTCA
>JBAXIG010000069.1:0-7477 GCA_037138535.1 Actinomycetes bacterium | reverse complement strand
GCTCGACTGCGAACATCAATAACGGCTGCAATACGAGGCGCGCTCTGAATTTCATCCATACCCGGAAGTGACGTCAGATTTGAAAGTAGCGCAGGTGGCAAATTATCAACCACGTACCAACCTAGGTCTTCAAGCACATGAGCAGCCGTACTACGGCCAGCACCGGACATTCCGGTAATTACGAGAATCTGCTCAGGAGCCACCAGAGAACTCTACGCGACTACGAGAGGATCTCCCCGGTGCCCATATCGATTACGCTCGGTTCATCGCGCGCCGCTTCTGTCGCAAACCAGGCGACGATGCGCGCCGCAATCGCCGGCCCTACTCCTGGTACCTGCGAGATCTCCCCTTCGGATGCGAGACGCAACGCCTTCATTGATGCGAAATTTTGCAATAGAGCGGAGCGACGCCCCTCACCCAGCCCTGGAATCTCGTCGAGTACGGATTCAATCATCGCTCGACCACGTTTGCTGCGGTGGTAAGTGATGGCGAAACGATGCGACTCATCTCGTAAACGCTGCAATAAAAATAGGGACTCACTCTTGCGCGGTAAAATTACTGGACGTCCGCCTTCAGACGGCCAAATTTCTTCTAGTCGCTTCGCTAGACCAATAAGCGAAATGTCGGCAAATCCTTCACTTTGCAACACCTTACGAGCCGCTTCCACCTGCGTCCGGCCCCCGTCAACGACGATGAGATGAGGTCGGTAAGAGAATCGACGTACTTGAAGGCCAGCAGCAATCTCATCTGCTCGGTCTACTGACTCCTCGTCTCGCAACCGTCTGAGGCGTCGAGTGAGCACCTCCGACATCGACGCGAGATCATCTCCGCCACCTTCACGAATTTCGAATCTACGATATTCACTCTTTCGTGGAGATCCATCTTCAAACACCACCATCGACCCCACTGCATGTTTTCCTTGAATGTGCGAGATGTCGTAGCACTCGATGCGCAGGGGCGCGTTCGGTAACGAAAGAGCATCCTGCAACTCTGACAGTGCTTGTGCTCGTTTCGAGATGTCGCTGCTTCGCGTCAATTGATGACGCAGTAACGCTTCAGCCGCATTACGGCTAACAATTTCAAGCAGTGATACCTTGTCGCCGCGTTGCGGAACTTTGAATGACGCCCGCTCCCCGCGTGATACGTGGAACCATTCTTCTAAATCTTCCACCCCATCAGGGAGCTCTGGCAGGCAAATCTCTCGCGGAATCTCTTGAGTCAAATCCGAATAGATGTCCTGAACAAGTTGGCGATACAATTCACCAATGCTCTTCTCAAAATCTCGTTCCATCACAACACTGCGCTGCCCACGGATACGCCCATTTCGAACCGAGAAGATGGAAGCACCGATCTCTATCTCACCTTCAACAAGTGAGATAAAATCAGCATCCGTATCATCGGGCAGAACAACGGTGCTTGTTTCCAGCGCAGATTCCAGTGCGATGAGGTCGTCTCGGAACTTCGCTGCTTTCTCAAATTCCTCGGCTACCGCTGCCGACTCCATCTCCTTCTGAACCCGGCGAATGTAGGGAGCTGGATCTCTGGAAAAAAAGGAGATGAATTCGCCGATCTTCTTCTTGTGTTCTTCCACCGAAATAAGGTTGACACACGGCGCGGAACACTTCTCAATATGGCCCAACAGGCAAGGGCGCCCACTCGCTACCGCTTGTCTCAGCACACCAGGCGCGCAAGTTCGGACAGGAAAGGTGCGTAGAACTTGATCAATAACGTGGCGGAGCGCTCCGGCATTCGGAAAGGGGCCCAAATAGCGAACACCTTTCTTCTTGGGAGCTCGGGCGACCATCACTCGGGGAATACTCTCTCCAGTGGTGATGGCTAAGTACGGATAAGACTTATCGTCTTTGAATCGAACGTTGTACTTTGGGTCCTCTGATTTAATCCAAGTCCATTCAAGCTGCAAAGCATCAACCTCAGTGGCAACAATGGTCCAATCAACAGAGGCGGCTTCATTGATCATCCGCGTGGTGCGCTCGTGCAAGTTCTCCTGAAAATATGAAGTGAGCCGGGCGCGTAGATTCTTTGCCTTTCCCACATATATAACGCGACCCGCAGCGTTCCTAAAGCGATACACACCTGGATCCTCTGGAATTTCTGAGGTTCGCGGACGTTCTTCCGGATTCATCAGACCAGAGCTTTCGTACTCTTCTTCTTCGGTGCGGCCTTTACCGCCTTTGGCATAGTTGGTCGCTTACCAACTAACAGTGGCGCCAAGAACGTACCGGTATAACTCGACTTAGCTTTGGCCACTTGCTCTGGCGTACCTTCGGCGATCACCATGCCGCCACCCGATCCGCCTTCTGGACCCATGTCTATCACCCAATCTGCGCACTTGATCACGTCGAGATTATGCTCGATCACAATCACCGTGTTCCCACCATCAACAAGTCGTGAAAGGACACCAAGAAGTTTACGCGTATCCTCAAAATGTAAACCTGTCGTGGGTTCGTCGAGTACATAAATGGTTCGACCAGTAGATCTGCGCTGCAATTCTGTGGCTAACTTCACTCTCTGCGCTTCGCCTCCGGAGAGCGTGGGCGCGGACTGCCCGAGCCGCACGTAGCCAAGACCTACATCGTTGAGGGTTTTCAAATGTCGCGAAATGGAAGGCACCGCCTCGAAGAAAGTTGCGGCTTCTTCGATAGGCATATCCAAGACCTGAGCAATCGTCTTTCCCTTGAAATGAACTTCGAGGGTCTCGCGATTGTAGCGGGCCCCATGACACACCTCGCATGGAACGTATACATCAGGCAAGAAGTTCATCTCGATGGTGATGGTGCCATCACCACTACACGACTCGCAGCGACCGCCCTTGACGTTGAACGAGAAACGACCCGGTTGGTAACCACGGATTTTGGCTTCTGTAGTTTCCGCGAAGAGCTTGCGAATGTTGTCGAAGACGCCTGTATACGTTGCTGGATTAGAACGCGGGGTGCGACCGATAGGCGACTGATCGACGTGCACGACTTTATCTAGTTGGTCTACTCCAGTGACAGTGCGGTGGCGACCGGGCACTATGCGAGCACCATTGAGTTTGTTCGCCAAAGTACTATAAAGAATGTCGTTGACCAATGTGGATTTACCGGATCCGCTGACTCCTGTCACAGCCACAAAACAACCAAGCGGAAAAGTCACATCAATGTTGCGAAGATTATTCTCTCGTGCACCCTTCACCACGAGGGACCGCTTAAGATCAATAGGCCGACGAATCTCGGGCATCTCTATCTGACGACGTCCCGATACGTAAGCCCCTGTGATGGATTCTTCACTTGCCTCCAGCTCTGCAAGCGACCCAGAGACGACCACGCGCCCACCGTGTTCACCAGCGCCAGGACCAATATCAACGATCCAATCCGCTGACCGTATGGTGTCTTCATCATGTTCAACCACAATTAAGGTATTGCCCAAGTTGCGCAAGCGAGTCAAAGTATCGATCAGCCTTCTGTTATCGCGTTGGTGGAGACCGATACTCGGTTCATCTAGCACGTAGAGCACGCCCACCAGACCCGAGCCAATTTGAGTGGCAAGCCGAATACGTTGAGCTTCACCGCCCGACAATGTTCCCGCTGGACGATCAAGCGAGAGATAGTCAAGGCCCACATCGAGGAGGAAACCAAGGCGGGCATGTACCTCTTTTAGTACTCGTTCAGCGATTTGCTTCTCTCGATTGTTGAGATGCAATCCTGAGAGAAATTCATTGGCCTCTCTGATGGTGAGCTCACACACTTGGGCTATCGACTTCGCTCCGAGAGTTACAGCGAGTACTTCCGGCTTGAGCCGGGCTCCTTTACAGGTAGGGCATGGGACCTCACGCATGAATTGTTCGTATCGATCGCGGCTCCACTCAGATTCAGTCTCACCATGCTTTCGTTCCAAAAAGGGTAGGACACCTTCGAAACCAGTTGTGTACTGACGTGTACGGCCGTAACGATTCTTAAACTTGACGGAGACCTCGTATTCCCAACCATTGAGAATTGCCTCCTTCGCTTTTGCGGAGACTTTTTTCCAGGGAGTATCTAAAGAAAACTTAACTTCCTCCGTGAGCGCTTCTAGCAAGCGCAGAAAATACTCACTGCTGGTGCCAATAGACCAGGGTGCGATTGCCCCATCGTTAATACTTAAGTCATCATCAGGAATCACCAACTCTGGGTCTACTTCTAGCCGGTTTCCCAAACCAGTGCACTCAGGGCAGGCGCCAAATGGCGAATTAAATGAAAAGGATCGTGGCTCGAGTTCTTCGAATGAGAGATCGCACGTGTGACAAGCAAGGTGTTCGCTAAATGTGCGCTCACGCTCAGGACCTTGTAAATCTACAAACTCCAACACCACTAGACCCGAGCCAAGAACCAGCGCAGTTTCAATTGAGTCGGTAAGGCGTTGTTTAGCACTGGACTTCACCGCGAGCCGATCGACTACTACTTCGATGGTGTGCTTCTCTTGCTTCTTGAGCTTAGGCACCTCTTCAAGGGCGAAGACTTCACCATCGACTCGTGCCCGTGAATATCCCTTCAACCCAAGTTCCTTGAAGAGATCGAGGAATTCTCCTTTACGGCCTCGCACGACCGGAGCTAAAACTTGGAATTTCACGCCGTCTTCTAGAGCCAAGATCTGATCCACGATGTTCTGCGGAGACTGCCTCGCGACAGGTTCGCCGCAGTTTGGGCAATGAGGTCGGCCAGCGCGTGCAAAGAGCAGGCGCAGGTAGTCATAGACCTCAGTAATGGTTCCTACCGTTGAGCGCGGGTTTCGGTTTGTAGATTTTTGATCTATCGAAACTGCTGGTGAAAGTCCCTCAATGAAGTCCACATCTGGCTTATCCATCTGTCCGAGAAATTGGCGTGCATAAGAACTGAGTGATTCCACATAGCGTCGCTGTCCCTCCGCAAAGATGGTGTCGAAAGCCAAGCTTGATTTACCAGAACCCGAAAGTCCTGTAAACACAATGAGTGAGTTCCGAGGGAGATCTAACGAGACGTCTTTGAGATTATGCTCGCGGGCACCCCTTACGATAAGCCGTTCACCATGCATGTGCTAAGCCCCAGATTGACGGGTTTTTGCGACGCTGGCTACCGTCGTCACCGCCAGCACACTGACAATTACGATCAGACTCACATTTGTTCCAATATGAGGAAGTTCTACGGAACCAATTTTATCCCAATGGACTCCATGGGCGGCTTCAAGAATCAACTTAAATCCGATGAACGCCAAAATAACAGCTAGCCCCTTGGAAAGGTAAACAAGTCGATTGGCCAGGGCTCCTAACAGGAAATAGAGCTGACGCAATCCCATCAAAGCAAAAGCATTTGCGGTGAAAACAATGAAGGGCTCACGGGTGAGACCAAAAATCGCGGGTATGGAATCCACCGCAAAAAGAACGTCGGTGATACCCAACGCAATAATCGTAAGACCAAACGTGGAGAGTCCTTTTTTCTTGAAGAATCCGAGAACGCGTCCTTCATGCCAATCGTCGTCTCCTCCACCGCCTTTGCCTAAATGGAATGCGGTATAGAGCAAAAAACCACCGAAGAGGAAGAAAACTGCCACAAATTTGTGAATGACGAAAGCACCTACGCCAATAAAGATTGCCCTAAAGAAGAGTGCTAACGCGATTCCAGCCATTAATGCGGACTGTTCACGCTCTTTGGGAAGTTTAAGTGCTCCGAAGATGATGATAAAAATGAACAAATTATCAATAGAAAGTGAGTACTCCGTGAGCCAGCCTGCAAGAAATTCGTTACTCGCCTGTGCTCCCACTGCTTGGGCGAGATAAATGGCGAATCCGAGGGCGAGCACGATATAAAAAATCGTCCAAAGTGCGGCTTCGAGGGGCTTTACCTCACGAGGTTTGCGGCGCGCATTGATAAAATCAAAGAGAAGCAGGGAAGCAATAATCCCCAAGGAGAGCCCCCACACTTGCCCACTGATATTCATCTCGCGCCTTCCATGCCACGCAATTCCTTCTTCAACTCCGATATTTCATCTCGAAGCCTCGCCGCAACTTCGAAGGCCAGTGAAGCCGCCGCCAGATGCATCTGCTCAGTCAGGGAGGCTATCAGTTCAAAGAGCTCCTTGCTCGGCAGATTTGCGAGGTCGCGAGCATGCTTGCCGACCTCGCCTCTAGCCCCCGCAAGAAGTTCCTCAGTGTCGAGATCCTCCCGAACAATCGAATCTGTGATGTCAGCGATCCGCTTACGTAATGGTTGAGGATCCACACCTCTTTCGGTGTTATAACGAACCTGCTTTTCTCTACGACGATTAGTCTCATCGATCGCTTTTGTCATCGAGGCGGTGATGTTGTCGGCATACATATGAACCTCGCCCGACACATTTCGAGCCGCTCGACCTATTGTTTGAATAAGTGAAGTGGCCGAGCGCAAAAATCCTTCTTTGTCGGCGTCCAAAATAGCCACAAGTGAGACTTCAGGAAGGTCGAGGCCTTCTCGCAGAAGGTTAATACCAACAAGCACGTCGTAAGTCCCCAGTCGCAATTCTCGAAGCAACTCAATCCGACGGAGGGTGTCTACCTCAGAGTGCAAATAGCGAACTCGCATCTTATTTTCCAGCAGGTACTCAGTCAGATCCTCTGCCATTTTTTTAGTTAAGGTGGTCACTAGGACACGTTCACTCTTGGCCGCACGCTCCTTAATCTCTCCCATCAAATCATCGATCTGCCCTCGAGATGGTTTGATGATGATCTTGGGGTCGATAAGTCCGGTAGGCCGAATAACTTGCTCGACAACTCCGTTCTCCGCCTTGCCTAGTTCATAAGGACCGGGAGTAGCCGAGAGGTAGACCGCTTGCCCAATGCGCTCCTGGAACTCGACCCACTTGAGCGGGCGATTATCGAGAGCGCTAGGCAACCTAAATCCATGCTCCACCAACGTGCGCTTTCTTGATGAATCTCCTTCATACATGGCACCAATCTGAGGCACCGTGACGTGCGATTCATCAATGACCAGCAGAAAGTCTTCGGGGAAATAGTCGATGAGGCAGTTGGGCGCTGAACCTGCTTCGCGACCATCGATGTGACGCGAGTAGTTTTCAATTCCAGAGCAGAATCCCACCTGACGCATCATTTCGATGTCGTATGTTGTGCGCATTCGTAAGCGTTGAGCCTCAAGAAGTTTCCCTTGGCGTTCGAAATTCTCCAACTGTTCGCTGAGTTCACTTTCGATTCCGGCAATAGCTTTTTCCATCCGTTCTGGACCCGCCACATAATGAGACGCAGGGAAGACATAGATTTCTTGCTCGTCCCTGATCACCTCCCCAGTGAGTGGATGGAGCGTGAGCAGCCGCTCGATCTGATCGCCGAACATCTCAATGCGAACGGCATACTCTTCATAGACTGGAATGATCTCTACCGTGTCACCACGCACCCGGAAAGTTCCACGGGCAAAAGCAATGTCATTTCTGGCGTACTGAATATCTACAAATTTCCGTAAGAGTGCATTCCGTTCTA
>JBAXIG010000068.1:0-7789 GCA_037138535.1 Actinomycetes bacterium | reverse complement strand
CGGAAACGTGAACCGAATCTACTTCAAAGATTCGGTTCACCCTGCAATTAACCTCGCGGGCTTTGTTTTATCGCAGTTCACGGGTGTGTCCAAGGAGGCTAATGCGGCTGGAAGCATCTTTGCCGACGCTTTCTGTGATGAGCCTGATTCGCCAAATTGCAAAGTGGATCATGGTGCCATAAACGTTCTAGTTCCGCCCTGCGCGGTCAATAGTCCTCCTACTGCGGTGTGTATTCGTGGACTCCAAGTTGCAGATTCACAGGGTAGTTGGCAATCGGCACAACTTGATCATGAAGTGGCGACACCCAAGTTGGCGGCCAGCTCTAGGTTAAAGACGCCGGCGGGTGGCGGGATTAGCGTCTGGAAAATGCCAGTGAATTCTGGAGTAAATGATAGTTCTGTGATGGGCGTTGCTATCTCTTTAGCTTTTGAAATCGGAAATGACAACCAAGTGAGGCTCAAGGATTTTCACGCACGACTCATTTCGGCCGATTTGAAAGTAGGGAATTACCGCCTTCCAGAAAAATTTACAGTTGAGTATCAAACTGGTCTGGGAAGAAGCGAGCTTCGCGGCGGGTATCCCACAACCGGATGTGAGTGGACCGAAACCGGTATCTGCGCTGTCAAGCGGGAGTTTGCTGAAGGGCAGCGTTTTGCACTCACCATGCAAATGGACAATCGCCTGACCGGCTGGCTCTTCGGAAGAATGAAAGACACTTCGGTCACTCTTGAAACCTTATCGTCAACAACGAATCTGCTACGCGTTGAAGGCTCGGCAATTAACGTCGCTGCGGGTCAGGCAGATATAAGTCGTGCAGACACACGATCTGATCCTAAGGTGGAACAGTTGCTTAGTAATATTTGTAAAACTTCAGGACTCAAAGGTTGGCCAGAAAGCACTTACTGTGCTTCGGTAGTGGAACAAGGCGATTCGTTTCTATTCAATTCACCGAAAGGAGATTATGTTACAAAAGGTCTTCCTGACGGTGGAGTCGTTCCCATCATTCAACGCTTTCTGACGTCTGCTCCGGAACAAAATTCACAGTGGGAGATAAAAGGTCTTCCAAGTGTGGGAGGCGGCTGCCTTAACGATGCTTCGAAACTTATGGGGCTTGTAACGACGAATGCGATGATCTATTCGGCTGGCCCTCCCTCCTTCGTCGACGATTCTCTGAATTATCGGGTAGCTGGCGCACATCTAGGATTCGATGGCTCAGTGTTTAAGGGCACCTATGACTTAGCCATGCGCTCCGAGACGGTGCGTTGCCTCTATCCAGGGTTCACCACCGCTCCCATTAAGGCGACGGTATCTATTACGTCGAGTGACGGATCTACCCAAAACGTAGCGACTGAGGTAGTGAATGAGAGGGACGGTTGGCTTACGCTCAGCGCGAAGAACTTTACTTTCTCGTCACCGACAATACGAATAAAGTTGACGCAAGAGGCTGCTGTGGTGCCAGTGGTAAAGTCGTCACCACTAGTTCCATCAACGTCGCCTGCAGTGGTTGTTGTAAAGCCTGCCCCAAAGGCTCCCGTAAACAAGGTGATCGCCTGCTACAAGGGGAAGATAATTAAGAAGGTGACCGGCGCTGCGCCTAAGTGTCCCGTGGGCTACAAGAAGAAGGTTTAATAGATCGTATGGCTCTTGATGTGCTCGGAAGGTTCGCCATCCTGGCAATCCTCTGGGGCGCATCCTTCTTAATGGTGCTGCGTGTGGTCGATGGTTTCGGTTGGATCGGCGCTGTCTCCATCAGGTCGCTTATCGCAAGTGCGCTTTTGCTCATCCTTGCTAAGGCGATGCGTCGCAAGTTGGACTTCTCTATCGGATATTTTCCCTTCCTAGTTCTTGGTGTCACGATGGTTGCCATGCAGCTGATTGGACTTTCCTTTGCAGTGCCTCGCATTGGGACCGCAATGACCGCCATTCTCGTGGGCGCCATTCCGCTCTTTACTTCGGTCATTGGCCGGTTGATGGGCATCGAACATATGAGTCGCTACGGAACTGTGGGTCTTGTTCTTGGTTTTATTGGAATCGTCTTGCTCGTCGGTTTCCCTTCAGGGGAAGTGACCGCACAATTCGTTATCGGCATTGTCGTCTGCACGGTCGGGTGTATCGCCGCTGCCTTCGCGAGTAATTATTCGAAAATGCGGATGTCTGCGGTGGGGTCCTGGGAGCAAGTGATTGGTGCCTTTTTCTTTGGGGGAGTAGTGACTGCTCCCTTACTCATATTCGTACCCTTTCACCGGGTACCCCTTTTAGGAGATTGGTTTAACATCGCACTCCTTGCCGCGCTCTGCAGTTCACTCTGTTACGTCATCTACTTCAAGCTGGTGGCGCGATTGGGGGCAACGAAGGCAATCAGTGTTGAATTCTTGGTGACGGTCGTGGCGGTACTCATCGGCGCCCTCTACCTGCGTGAATCGATTTCCTTTATTCAACTTCTCGGTGGGGCATTAGTAATCCTTGGTTGCACCCTCATCCTCTCGCTCTTTAATAGGCACGCAGACTCTCGATGAATTTTCTGTGAATCACCGATAAATCGTGGATCTACAACTTGCATTCTGACTTTGGAGTACTACTGTCTTCGCAAGTAGAAGAGAGGGTTGGGAGATGAACGAGGAATTCTTTGAAAAAGAAGTGGGACGTCGCGGCTTTTTGTTGGGGTCGTTGGCAAGCGCAATCACGGTCACCAGTGGAGGTCTCACTGGTCTTGTGCTGAGTTCCGGACCGTCTGCGGCCGCTTCGAAGTTCGTGGTAAACGTCATGGGTAGTTACTCATTCACTGACGTCGCGACCGGTTGCAATGTCGCTGTCACAGTCAAGAGTGGAATTCGACGCATCGTGTCGAACGGTATTCCTAACCACAAGACTGGAACTTTCCCCAACTCCGGCAATCCCAACACCATTTCTGCTCAGAAACAGGATTTCTCACTCTCTACCTCGCCCAAGATGGGTAATTTGCAGGCTGCGTCAATGGGAGCTGGCGCGGGTGTAGCTATCAACGGCGTCATCTACGAGCCAGGTACCGCGGAGGTCTTCAACAATGATCCCAAGAGTGGTTGGAATATCGAAGCATTCAATACTTTCCGCAATCTCGGACTTGATTCAAGCAATGCTCACGTACAGCCGACTGGTACCTACCACTATCACGGCAATCCCGTCGGATTGAGCCAACTTGTTACTCGCAGTGGCCACTCACCGTTGATTGGCTGGGCCGCTGACGGTTTCCCGATGTACCTCGATCGGGGGTACGTGAAGGCGAAGGATGCAAAGAGCGGGTACAAAACTCTCAAGTCTTCCTATCAGTTGAAGACAGGGACACGTGCTAGCGGACCTGGTGGCACGTACAACGGTGATTACACCCAGGATTTCGAATACGTAGCGGGGAGTGGAGATCTTGATGCTGGAAACGGCAGGATTCAAGTAACTCCCGAATTTCCGAAAGGAACGTACTGTTACATCATTACTGCCGGGTTCCCATATATAGCTCGACAATTTCGTGGAACCATTGCAAGCGGATTTCTGAAACAGGGCGGCCTCAATGGTCAACAAGGTGGACCGCAAGGTGGAAGCCAGGGAGGTCCACAAGGTGGTAATCCCGATTTAGTGGCAGCTGCGAAGAAGCTCGGTATTTCTGAGCAAACGTTGCGTGACGCGCTTGGTCCGCCGCCGCCTAACCTCGTAGCAGCCGCGCAGAAGTTAGGCATTACCGAAAGTGCACTTCGCGCAGCCCTGGGAATCTGAGTCGGGTCAATTAGAGTTACTTGGCCTGCAAGACTTTTACTTCTTGATGTATCCCGTGGGACATGTCGGCTTAGGCCCGGTAACTTTCTTTATTGTCTTACCTCTGGCGCATGAGATGGTCACGTTCTTGGCAACAGGTTTGGCAATGGCTTTAATCGTTGTGGCCACCCCTGTTGGTGCGGCCGTAAGTATGGGTTCAGGCTCAGAAATCACATCTACCGGCGCCTCAGCTAGCACCTTCCCAGATGCATCTTGTTTCAACTTAACCTTCAAGGTCGGCGATGAGTAGTGGAATCCAGCTGTAGTGAGAACGTAGTAACCCTTTTGCACATATTCGGAGGTGGTTACCACTTCCGTGGCACCTTGCGATCCATAGGTAGCTTGCACTGTTGCCCGCACTGCTTTGCTGAGGTCTACATTCCACAAGCATTGAGCCATCGAAATGGGAACTTGAATTTGAAAGAGACCAGTGTTCAGTGTCCCATCCGCGAGAAAGTGTGGTCCTCCCATTTGCATCTGTACCGCTTCGTCTCCCTTGGACCACTCGGGTGTGTTCCCAATGATGCTTGTGCGCCAAAACGACAAGGTGTCACCGCCATTGCAACCATTAGTCCATTGAGCTTGCTCCGACTTATTTGAATGTATATAGAAACTAAGACCAACGTTTCCCATTACGGCTTTGCTTTGGTCATCTGCGATAGGCGCTAAGTCAGAATTGAGCGTATATGTCTTCATGGCGGGAGTACCGATCAAGATCACATTTTTTGAACCCTTTGAATCTGTACTCTTGGTGAGCCAGCCAGATTTGCCTTCTCCGACGAGCATGGCAATCGTAAAATCTTCTGGCATCTTGAGTGAAATCTGATATTTGTAATTTTCGCTGAGATCCCACCCGGGAGTGCATGTCTGGGGACTCTTCTTCGATCCGCAAATCTTGTCATCAGGTAAAAGCGGAAAATGAAATGGTCCTGGATTGCTCTTTCGCCATGAGGGAGTAATTGCGACTCTAATTGTGTCGGCGCCGTAATCACACGTGCTAACCGCCTGGTTTGGTAACCAGCAGTAGGGGGTTTTGAGAGGGAAATATTCTGCTGTGATGATGAGATCTGAATTCCCATTCGATTGTGTTAAACCCGGAACGTTCCAGTCATAGAGATTTCCAGAAAAAACCTGACCACCGAAGATGTAGGAGGTCGTCCACGCGTTGCGGGGTGTTGCTGTGAGAACCTTTCCTTTGCCGTCGAGCAAAGTGAACGACTGGATGCACGGAAGAGTTTGGGTGAACGCACAAGGTTGAAGGATCGGCATTTCTGGAACTGGCGCGGTAGGCGCAGGTCCGCCAAGTGCGCCTGCTGAATCTGTGGTTGGCGTGGTCATCTCACCTGGATCTGAGTACAAGCTCCAAGCCCCAGCAGCCCAGATGTGCCATCGGACTTGAGTACCAACTGGCAAAGAGACGATGATCCATGGTTCTCCCGAATTACCGTTGCATCCAGCAGTCGCAGTTCGACCCTTTGCAGGTGCGACATCAACCCACACACCATTTAGATATTGTTGGAGATCGGCACTTGCGCCATTCGAATCGCATCCAGTTCGCTGGATGAATTGAGGGGTATTCGTGATTTTTCCGGAAAACTGACCGATATCTTCCGCTGACACTAGAGGAGTACCAATAAAGAGAAGCGCAAAAACTACTGAGATAGTAGTGGCGAGAATTCGGGCATTCCCACCTTGGCCAATGCGCATGTTGGGAGATTACCAGGGAAAGGCTTTAGTGAACCGAGAGTCGCTTCCTTTTTTCTGGCGTGGATGCACTTGCGGTTAACGAGCGTGTATTGGGAGTGGCTCGAGGGATCTAAATTTCTTCACAACCGTCGCAGGATTCGAACCAACTTACAGGGCTAGTGAAGTAGTCTGCTCGGATGGCTAAATCCCGGAAAGTCCTCCGCAGCGCTCTTGTGGTTTTCCTGCTTGCAAGCACTGCAAATTTCATCACTCCTGCGCGCGGGGTCGATACATTTTATTACGGATTGCTTGATTACAAAGTTGTGACATCGTCGGGAACCTTTTCTTGGACGAAATGTTACGAGGGTGGCGGATACCGAGCTGAAGTTACCCTTCCTGCAACAGTTGACATGTCAAGCCTGCGTGCAGAATTCACTTTGGCTGCAAACGCGACAGCGAGCGTTGACGGAACGCTGCAATTGAGTGGTAGCCCGCTTCCTCGTTCGCAAGGATCTATCCTGTATCGAATAACTGATGGAGTGAGCACGTCGTTTTATCCGATAGTGATTAACCCGGCCGTCAGTTGCGCGTTAGGTCCGCCGGCGGTTACTGGTGGTGTCTCAACATCCGGTGCGGCTGGTGTCCCCACAAACACCGCAACCTCGCAACCGGTGCCGTCAAAACCAACGAATGGAAAGTCAAAGAACGGAAATACTCTAAGTGCCGGCGCGGATATGACTTGCATGCCGTCACAAAGCTTAGGTGGGTACACCTGGATATTCGAATATCGCTCGATGAATTACACCCAATCATCCAAAGGAAAGTCGATGCTGACGTATGGACCGTCGGAGGTAAAGAAAATTACGAAGTGGGTTGCTTACCATCGCACTGGTTCAGGTTCGAAGTGGAAGAAGGCCACTTACCCCGGCACCGCAAAGGGTTTTAAAATATCTGGCTCTAGTAACAGTATTGAGTATGGAGTAGTGGGCTTTATCGGAAGTGAACAGGTGTGTAACGAAGGATATCCGGGCAGCTTGGGCAGCGAAATGGGTCTTGGCCTTGCGGGGGCTTACAACGATGTCGCCTACAAAGCTGCAATGGCTAAGGCAGACGCTGATGCAAAAGCAGATATTGCTTGGGAAGCGAAACAAGCAAAGATTGTGTGTGATCCCAACGGAATCTGTCCTTTAGGAAGTACCGGCCCCGGTGGTGGAATAATTTTTTATGATGCAGGAAGCAAGAAGTCTTGGGGCCGATACCTCGAGGTAGCGCCAACGGATCAAGAGTGGTCTACAGCCGCGTCTGAAAATCCAGATTCTTGGTGCACCATAGGTGAGGGAAAGGGCAAAACAATCTTTGGCGATATTCAAGGAAGTGCGCTGAAGGGTAAATTTGGAAGGGCGATAGGAACTGGTGCGAGTAACACGAAAGCCATGCGTCAGAATTGCCTCGGAGGGGCTTCGGTAATAACCAACGCATATGACGGTGGCACTAAAACGGATTGGTTTTTGCCATCGAAAGATGAATTGACGGCTTTGACCCAATACGCATTCAATACGAAATCCCTTGAGAAGAATAACTATTATCCGGGTTCTGGTAATACCAAAGCTGCTTACTACTATAAAAAGTATCTACGGGCGGGCCTGAAGAGCGCTGAAGGTGCTTTTTCACCACCCGAATATTGGTCTTCGACTCCGTACAATCCCAAAATTGATGGTAACAATGGTAGTTGCACTGCGTGTGCGTGGGTGATGGAAGTTATGAATGGAAATATCTTCATATCGCCTTTCAGCACATTTTGGATCTCAGTGCGATTTATACGATACGTCTGAGCTTGCATTCCCAATGATTCACGTCCGCTCAATTGCCGAATCAGATAAAGCTGATTGGTTACCTCTTTGGCATGGATATCTCACCTTTTACAATGTACAACTCCCAGCATCGCAAGATGATTTAACGTGGTCTCGCCTGCTAGATCCCACCTATGAAAGTCATTGTCTTGTGGTCGAGAAGGATGGTGTTGTCCAGGGAATCACGCACTATTCGTTCCAGACATCAACGTGGGCACCCATCAACTACTGCTATTTAGAGGATCTCTTCGTAAACCAAGAGGTTCGTGGTGGGGGATTGGGTAGGGCGCTGATTGATGCCGTGAAGGAGATTGCTTTATCTGCTGGGTCGAGTCGTCTCTATTGGAACACTGATAGATCTAACGAGGTGGCGCGCAAGCTCTACGACACATACACGCAGGATTCTGGGAAAGTTCAGTACCGTATCCCACTGCTGTAGCGGGACCAATTGTGATTTTGGAACTTGGTG
>JBAXIG010000067.1:0-7798 GCA_037138535.1 Actinomycetes bacterium | reverse complement strand
GTGGCTGCACCAGCAAGTGATGACTCATATGTCACCCCCCTTGTGCGCAAACTCGCGCAAGATAATGGCATTGAACTCTCGTCGCTTACCGGAAGCGGTGTGGGTGGACGAATTCGTAAGCAAGATATTTTGGATGAGGCTGAACGCCGCCGCGTGGCCCCCTCCACATCTCCTTCGCCCGCAACGATTAATGCCCCCGCAAACACGCCAGCGGCGGAAGGTGAACTCCGAGGCACCGTCGTACCCATGACTCGTCTTCGCAAGGTGATCGCTTCGCGGATGGTGGAGTCACTCCAAACGAGCGCACAACTCACCACCGTCATCGAAGTTGACGTCACCAAAATTGCGCGTCTTCGCGATAAATCGAAAGCCGCTTTTGAAAAGCGAGAGGGCGTCAAACTCTCCTTCATGCCATTCTTCGCAGTCGCAGTGTGTGAGGCCCTGCAACTCCATCCGGTCATCAACTCATCCGTAGATGGCGACAACATCGTTTATCACGCCACCGAAAATCTCGGTATTGCTGTCGACACCCCACGTGGATTGCTTGTCCCAGTTATTCGCGATGCAGGCCAACTCAACATCGGAGGCATTGCTCGAAGCGTTGCAGATCTTGCAGACCGCACTCGTGATAACAAAGTCAGCCCTGACGAACTCGGTGGTGGCACCTTTACGCTCACAAACACCGGAAGTCGCGGGGCGCTCTTTGACACCCCGATTATTAACCAACCACAGGTCGCCATACTTGGAACCGGTGCAGTTGTGAAGCGTCCAGTCGTCGTCAAGGATGAAGATGGCGGCGAAACCATAGCGATTCGCTCGATGATCTATTTGGCGCTCTCCTACGATCACCGCATCGTCGATGGCGCAGAAGCCGCCCGCTTCCTAGTGACGTTAAAGACTCGCCTCGAAGACGGTCGCTTTGAATCAGACTTGGGCATCTAGTAATGAAAATTGCAGTAACGGGCTCTTCAGGATTGATCGGTAGCGCACTCGTAAAACGCCTCACCAAACAGGGCCATCAAGTCATTCGACTCGTACGACGCTCCCCTATCGCCGAAGATGAGATCCGCTGGACTCCAGACGGATCTCCACTTCCTCCGGAGTCGCTCTCCTCGCTCTCCGGAACGGATGCAGTCATCCATTTAGCGGGCGCCGGCGTGGGAGATAAGCGCTGGAGCGCGGCATATAAGAACGAGATCCTCAAGTCTCGTACCGAAAGCACTGCCACCATCGTCTCGGCAATAAACGAGCTTGAAATTCCCCGTTTTCTTTCAGCGTCTGCAATCGGTTGGTACGGGGAAACAGGCAATCGCGAAGTCACTGAAGAAGATCGCGCGGGTGATGATTTTCTGGCTGATGTTTGCCGTCAATGGGAAGAGAGTGCAGGCCAGGCAAGTTCGGCCACCACATTCATGCGAACAGGGCTGGTCTTCGCAGCCAAGGGCGGTGCACTCGGGCGCATGGTGCCCCTCTTCAAGGCCGGACTTGGCGGAAAACTAGGCGACGGTAATCAGTGGTGGTCATGGATCTCGCTCAATGATGAGATCCGAGCCATCGATTTTCTACTGAACAATGAATTACCTGGGCCAGTGAATCTGACTTCTCCATTCCCATCAACAAATTCAGAAGTTACTGCTGCACTCGCCCGCGCACTGCACCGCCCGGCACTCTTCCCGGCTCCGGCATTTGCTCTCAAAGTCGCACTTGGTGGATTTTCCACTGAAGTGCTCGGATCGAAACGAGTGGCACCGACTGCCCTATTGCAAGCTGGATTCACTTTTGAGAATCCACATATTGGGCCGGCTCTTGAAGAGCTTGTTGACTAATTCCTCGTTGAAATGATTGCTTCGGCACATCGGCGGCCGCTTGCTAATGCACCCTGCTGCGAGGGCGTATCACGATGATCGCCCACCACCCAGATTCCACTACCGAAGCTAATCTCTCGACGCACTGCTAGCCCTGGAACCTGCGCAGGAAGCGCATCAGGGACATCAGAAACATGAAGCAATTGCCAATCAGAAACTTCGCGCCCCCAGAGCGTCCCTAAGTGTGTGCGCACTTCGCCTTCGTTCGTGGAAACAAGTGATGTCGAGGAGATCAGATTCTTGCCTCGGGGGGCGTATGAACGTGAGACGTTGCTCATTACCACCGAGTTGATCAGTGGACCACGATGGAGCCCGTCAACGATAAGCGCCTTGCTATGGGTAGGAGCACGATCCACTACGTGATACCAGGTAGTACAATTCTTCATCACCGGCATCGGCACTTCGGGGATCAATGCATGTGCCGCGCGCGCTCCGGTGGCAATCACGATATCTACTGCCTGCACGTTTCCGTTCGCAGTTAAGACTTTCCCAGGTACAACGCTTTCAACAGCGATACCCAATCGCACGTCTTGAATGCGCGATGCCAATGCGCGCGGAAATTCTCCCATCCCTTGAACGGGTACGGAGGGAGTCCCCTTCACGAATGATCGCAATACCAATTCACCGTAGCGCCGAGACACGTGTGCTGGATCATCAAGAAAGACTCCTTCGAGAAATGGCTTGAGGGTGCGATCGTAGAGTCGGCCCCCGGCGCCAGCATCGGAGAGCGCACCAGCAAAATCAGAATCGTCTTGTTCGGTGATATCGGCTAACGATGATGTGAGAAGGTGGAGCACATAGAGCCCCAACCTTGCCTTCTCTCCAAGAGTTCCCGTCACCGTCGAGAGAGAGGAGAACGCACTTAAGGGTGCTCTTCGCGGATCACCCACCATTGATCGCGAATTTCTCATCGAAACTGCAACCGCAGCACCTAAAGGAGCAAGTTTAAGATCTAACGAAAGCTTTCGAAAATCGGGGTACCACGGATTCAGTACTTGAAATCCGCGATCGAGTAAAAAACCATCCACACGATCCGTGCGCACTCGTCCGCCGACCGCATCGCTTGCCTCAAGAACTCGAACGTGCTTTCCGGCCCGTTCTAAATAGAACGCAGCCGACAACCCTGCTAGCCCGGCCCCTACTACGACGACATCAACGTCGTCACTGCCCACAACTATCCCTTGATCACTGCGGGGTCGTGGCGCAATTTAGATGGCCACCAGACCGCTGGGCCAATATCGTGCACCAACGCAGGGACGATGATGGAACGCACCAAGATCGTATCTAGCAAGACTCCGAAGCCGACAGCGAATCCGAGCTCGGCCAGCACGATAAGTGGAAGTACTCCAAGGACTGCAAAGGTGGCCGCCAATACGACGCCAGCAGAGGTAATAACGCCACCAGTCACCATCAGCGCTTTCAAAGTTCCTGGTCGTGTGCCCATCCCCAGCGCTTCTTCACGAACACGCGTCATCAAGAAGATGTTGTAATCCACTCCGAGCGCGACCAGGAAGGTAAATGCGAAGAGCGGGAAGGAGGCATCTGAACCTGGGAAGTGGAAGATGTGATTAAAGACAAGCGCGCACGCTCCGAGAGTAGCCACGAATGATGCAGCCACCGTGAGCATCAACAAAATCGGCGCGATGATCGAACGTAAGAGCAACATAAGGATGAGTAAGATAACGAAGAGCACAATGGGAATGATGACGTTGCGATCACGCGTGGATGCCTCTTGTGAGTCAAAATTAATAGCAGTGAAGCCACCCACGTACACGTTTGGCCCCAGTTGTGAGTGTAAAGACGCACGAAGACTCTTCAGCACCTTGAAAGCCTCTGGCGAATTTGCCTCATACTTCAGGACCGCATCCACTTCGCCGATTCCATCAACAACTTTAGGTGGCGCCATTTCTGCACCTGGCGTGCCCTCGGGGATGCCCGTATAAAAAGCAGCGCCGGCAATTCCAGGGATGCTCAGCGCAATCTGCTTAATGTCTTCCAGCTTGTCAGCCCCACCAAGAATATTCAATGGGCTTCCACGACCAGCTGGGAAGTGGCGGGCAGTTGCTTCATCGGCAATAACCGAATCCGTACGCTTGGTGAATGACTTATCAAGGCCGCCAGCCTTAAGAGTAGGAAGAAATGCGCAGAGGATGAGCACGAAGGCGGTCCCAAGAATCCACGAGCGACGTGGGCGCCGACCAACGGTGCCAGCAACCTTCCCCCAGATGCCCTTCTCTTCAGGATGATCGCTACCAAAGGCAGGCTTACGCGGCCAGAAGCCACGACGACCTATGAGTAAGAGCAGTGCGGGAAGCAAGGTAAGGACTGCAACATAAACAGAAGCTACGCCGGCGGCACAGACTGGGCCAGTCGACTTATTCGACGTGAGTACAGAGAACGAGAGACAGAGCAGACCGGCCGCGACAGTTGCTGCCGATGCAGTGATGGGCTCAATCACACCCTTTAATGTGGCACGCATCGCGTCGTACTTACTTTCGTAATTGCGCAACTCTTCCCTAAATCTGGAGACTAAGAGAAGTGAGTAATCAGTACCCACACCAAATACCAAGATGAGCAGGATGCCTTGTGCTTGACCATTGAGATCAATCACACCGGCTTTTGCCATGAAGTAAACAACCGCCTGGGCAAGTGCGTCGCCAATACCCACTGCAAGCAACACAATGATGGGGAGCAAAGGCGAGCGATAAACGAAAATAAGAATGACAAAGACCACACCGACGGTCGAATACAGCAATGATCCGTTGATACTTGAGAAGACTCCAATCAAGTCACCGAAGAGTCCAGCGAGACCTCCGACGTGACCATCAAGGCCTTCGACTTTCATCTCATTTCGAATCGCTTGCACGCTGATTGCAATCGGACTCTTGCCGCTGGCAAATGGCTTACTCGACTTTTGCGAATCAAAGAAGAAGAGTGTAGAGATCGCTTTTCCATCTTTAGATACCTGACTACCGACCGGTACGGGGAGCAAGAAATCACCCACAGTCTTGCCCTCTTCCACCGCAAGTGAGGGAATCTTGGCGATCAATGCATCGACCTTGGCTTGCGCGCCCGGAGTCACACCATCGGCATATTCAAAAATGAGCGTTCCCACGAATGGTTGATTTTCGCCGACCAACTTCTTTTGCGCATTAATGGCCAAAGTTGCTTCCGCCTCAGCAGGCAAGAACGCCGCGTTGTCATTCTTGATAACTTCGCTGAGCTTGCCAGCGAAAGGACCTGTCGCCCCGCTCACCAAGAGCCAGGCCACCACGATCAAGACGGGCACCAACCAGCGGCGACGGCGCGTAGGGGCAGCGGTAGTGGCAAGAGTGGAAGACATCAGGATTCCTTATCGGAGAGCAGTGGCCTCGGTGGCGACGGTCAAGCAGGGCTCCAGGATACCTGCTGACCTACGCTCACGCACGCTCACACGTTCAGATCGGACTAGGCTATTGGCGTGTTGCTTACCACTATCTCGCTCCTCCCTGCCGGGCTCTCTGTCCCGTTCAAGAGCTTGGGCCTGATGGCCTACGAAGAGGCGCTTGAAATCCAAAGGAGTGAAGCTGCTCGCGTGATTGCCGGCACCTCGCCTGGAACGATTTTCTTCGTCGAACATCCCCCCACTTTCACTGCGGGTCGACGCACTGATAACGCAGAACGCCCCACCGATGGCACCCCGGTGGTTGATGTGGATCGCGGTGGAAAAATCACCTGGCATGGCCCCGGTCAACTGGTCTGCTATCCCATTATTGCCCTGGCCGAAAAATTCGATGTGGTCGGATACGTGCGTTTGCTTGAAGAGATGATGATGGCCGCGCTCGCCGATCTCGGGGTAGACACGATTCAAATTCCAGGTCGCTCCGGCGTATGGCTCCCAGCAAGTACGACGCAACAAGAGCGAAAGATTGCCGCGATTGGAGTACGCATCGCAG
Organism: Actinomycetes bacterium; assembly: GCA_037138535.1. Classification (GTDB taxonomy): domain Bacteria; phylum Actinomycetota; class Actinomycetes; order Nanopelagicales; family Nanopelagicaceae. Next base: position 1,998 of record JBAXIG010000067.1, on the reverse strand, counting down.
GTGGCGTCACCACCCATGGCTTTGCCATTAACTGTAACCCTGATCTTTCATGGTTTGATCGCATCATCCCTTGTGGCATCGCGGATGCGGGAGTCACCTCGCTCACGCGCGAACTCAACCGAAATGTCACTATCGATGAATTGCTCCCTTTTATCGAGAAGCGCCTTACTGAATTTCTGCCACGCGTCATGAAAGGTGCGTGACATGACAATGGCACCTGAGGGCAGGAAGCTACTTCGCATCGAAGCGCGTAACTCGGCGATTCCGATCGAACGTAAACCTGAATGGATTAGAACTCGCGCCACCATGGGGCCGGAATACACGGCACTGCAATCTTTGGTAAAGAGTGAAGGCTTACATACCGTTTGCCAAGCCGCTGCCTGCCCCAACATTTTCGAATGTTGGGAAGATAAGGAAGCAACTTTTCTTATCGGTGGATCTCAGTGCACGCGACGCTGCGACTTTTGCAATATCGATACTGGCAAACCTGAAGCGCTCGATCGAGATGAGCCACGTCGCGTAGGCGAGTCAGTGGCCACCATGGGTCTTAAGTACGCCACCATCACAGGCGTGGCTCGGGACGACCTTGAAGATGAGGGTTCATGGCTCTATGCGGAGACCGTGCGCCAAGTGCATGCACTCAATCCAGGTACCGGCGTGGAGTTACTGGCACCTGACTTCAGTGGCCACGAACATTTACTCAACCCCGTTTTTGAATCACGTCCGGAAGTTTTTGCACACAACGTAGAAACTGTGCCTCGGATTTTTAAACGAATTCGCCCTGCATTTACTTATGAACGTAGTTTGCAAGTCATCACAATGGCGCGAGACTTTGGTTTGATTACCAAATCAAATCTCATTCTTGGCATGGGCGAGAGTCGTGAAGAGGTATCGCAGGCGCTATTCGATCTGCGCTCCGCGGGCTGCGATCTCATCACCATTACTCAATATTTGCGCCCCTCTCCTCGCCATCACCCTGTTGAGCGTTGGGTAAAGCCAGAAGAGTTCGTAGAACTCAAAACAGAGGCTGACGAAATTGGCTTCCTCGGCGTGATGAGCGGGCCCCTCGTGCGCTCCTCCTACCGGGCTGGTCGCCTCTACTCTCAAGCGCTCGCTCAGCGCGCCGCAGCCTCCCAGATCACCCACTAGAAGAGGTAACCTCTACCACCATGGCCACGAATAAATCAGCCGCGTCGGCAAAGAAGACACCCGTAAAGAGCAAAGCCGAAATCAAGGCTGGGCAGAAGGCGGCAAAAGCTGCGCGCAAGGCGAATAGGCCAAAGCGTTTTGCACAAATCCGCGATGCTTACGTTCTTACTCGCGAACGCGATAGCAAGATTGGTATTTGGATCGGTGGCACCTTCGGTCTCACGTGGGCAATCTGTATTGCCCTTGGCTTCATTCTTGGCAGCCCGATCTATGCAACCGTTGTCTCGCTTCCAGTCGCAGTACTTGCGGCCGTTTTCCTCTTTTCACGTCGCGCCGAGAAGAGCGCGTATGACAGCCTCGAAGGCACCACTGGCGCTGGAGCATCCGTATTAATGTCCATCCGTAAGGGTTGGACCACCGAACCTGCAGTTGAAGTGAATAAGGCGCAGTCGATGGTTCACCGTTCCATCGGACGACCGGGAATTGTTCTTGTGGGCGAAGGTGGCAACGACGTGCGTCCTCTCTTACTCGATCACCGCCGCAAGATGGAGCGCTTCTGCCCCGGAACTCCCATTACTGAGGTTTATGTAGGCGATGGTGAAGGTCGAGTTTCCATCCGGAAGTTACAACGCCATGTGCAAAAGTTGCCCCGTGTTCTCACACCAGCACAAATGCGCGAAGTGCGTACGCGCCTTAAATCTGTGGGTGGCATGAATATTCCGCTTCCTAAGGGCCCGCTGCCAAAGGGTGCGAAAGTTCCAAAGCAGCGCTGAGCTTGCGGTGCGCTTAAGTCCAGCAGCGCTGAGCTTGCGGTGCGCTTAAGTCCAGCAGCGCTGAGCTTGCGGTGCG
>JBAXIG010000066.1:0-8274 GCA_037138535.1 Actinomycetes bacterium | reverse complement strand
AATTTTGCACTTGAGGCCCACTTGATCGTGTTATATCCCTCTTTAACACCCACTTCTTCTTCCGTGTAGATCTTGGCAAATGTCCACTTCGAATCTTTGTAAGTACTTGCACTCCAACCCATTGGTTCCTCGCTCTTTGTAAAAGTGCACTCAGCGATTGGGTTTGAAGATCTGACACACTCGGGATTAAGCGGTGCTTTATGGATCACAAGTGCTCGCCATTTTGACCCAGTGGCAGCTACAAATTTCTTACTCTTTGTTTCGCGAACTTGCGCGATAATGCCACCGTCGCCGATTTGTTGACGCGGCGATCCGATGTATTCAAGGCCAGAATCGTTAGCGATGTAATCTTTCGCCACTAAACCGAGAGTGAGCGGATAAGAGGCATTGAAAGTAATTACTTCGGAATTAAAAGATCTCTCGGTGGTGATGGAAACTGAATCTTCGCCCACCTTCTTGCCGTTCGCATAAAGCGCGAACCAATTATCTGCCCAGACTTCAGCGGTGAAGGAGAGTGTTTTAGGTTTGGTAGCAGCGGAAGCGACGGCAGTGGCGCCGAGCGAGAGGGCAGCGACGAGCACGAGTCCGAGGGTGCGAGATCTCTTCATGGCACGAGCGTAGGGGAACGGTGGAAACTCTGGGTGCCTCTTTGAAATATCACAGAGAGTTGCCGGAGAGGTTTATAGAACGGAGCCCAGCGAGGTCGCTGATATCTGCACCCGCATCCTCGATACGCAAAAGTGCGGGGCACTTGATTGCCTTAATTAATCGATCCTCGTTGCTCTTCACACGGAGATTCTCCATGTGTAGTTCCAGCGCGGCCGCTAATTCCGGGGAGGCGCTTTTGCTCAACTCTTTGCTTGCGGCGATGGTGAGAGGGGCAAGTGTGGGGCTCACTCGGTTCACGATTACACCAGCGAGAGGCATGCCTTCCGAGATAAGTCGCTCGATAAAGAACTCCGCTTCGCGAATAGGATCGCGCTCTGGAATGGCAACTACTATGAATGCACTTCCTGGTGCCTTCAATAACTTATATGTCTCATCTGCGCGCTTACGAAAGCCACCAAAGACTGAATCAAGTGCCGCCACAAAGGCTGAAATATCAGCGAGGAACTCTCCTCCCAGAATTTTTGAAACAGTGGATGCAAAGAGTTGAATCCCTGAATTAAGGATGCGAGTCAGCGCCCACCCACCTGCCTTTGCAGGCGTGGTGAGGAATTTTATGAGTCGACCGTCTAGAAATGAACCGAGTCTGGCGGGCGCATCAAGGAAGTCCAGCGCGGAACGGCTTGGAGGAGTGTCGACCACGATGAGATCCCACTCGTTTGAAGCCAGGAGTTGGCCGAGTTTTTCCATTGCCATGTACTCCTGGGTACCGGCAAAGGATGAGGAGAGAGACTTATAGAACGGGTTTTCCAGAATCGTGCGGGCGCGCTTCGCGTCAGCGTGCGCTAACACGATCTCATCGAAAGTGCGTTTCATATCGAGTTGCATTGCATAGAGATTCGAGACGTCTTTCACTGCGTGTGGTTCGAAACTTAATTCGTTGAGACCCAACGCTTGTGCTAATCGCCGGGCAGGATCAATGGTGAGCACTACCGTCTTGCGCCCTTGCTCAGCAGCTTTCAGCGCAATCGCAGCAGCGGTAGTGGTCTTTCCCACTCCGCCAGATCCGCAACAGAGAATCACACGAGTCTCTGGATCATTCAATAACTCACGGATCATGCTTCACGCAACCCAGTAGCGATGAATTCCAAAATCTCAAATGAAATCTCTTCACCCATATGTGCGATTTCTATCACGTCAAAATCTTTAAGAAGCTTCAGCTGTTCTTGTTGCCGAGTGACGCGTTTTCGGTAGCGATCGACTTCTGTGCGAAGAGCTGTCGCAACAGTGGAATCGATTGGATCGGAAAAAGTGCCGAATTCTTTCTCCTCCTGCATTTGATTTACGAATACGTGACCCACCTGAATACCAAGACCACGCAATTCAGTAATTGCTTCTAGTGACTCTTGGATAGGCATCTCTTCTGGCAGTGTGACCATGTGCACCGTAGTCATTCCAGAGTGCATGAGTTCGCTAATCGATTCTGCTTGCTTTCGAATGGGTCCTACTTTGGCAAGTGATGCGAGTTGTGCATTGATGTCGAGAAATTTTCCGATGCGCCCGGTGGGTGGGGCATCCATCACAACTGCGTCGTAAACCCAGGGACCTTCAAAAGTTGATCCCGATTTATTTCCCGGGCGTCTTCGGGTGGCTTCGTACGCTTTTCCAGTCAGTAGGACATCTCGCAAACCCGGAGCGATGGTGGTGGCAAAGTCGATCACGCCGAATTTGGCAAGCGCCCGGCCGGCTGCCCCGGCTTTGTAATACATCTCGATGTACTCAAGGAGGGCCTCCCGGGGATCCACGCTCATGCCCCAAAGATTCTTGGCAATCTCCACCTCCTGGTAGGGCAGATCTCCGCGCCCAAAGAGCGGTGCCAGCCCCGCTCGTCCCTCGACCTCCAGGAGCAGCGTCTCAGCTCCCGCCTGGGCAAAGGAGAGCGCTAGGGCGGCTGCCAGGGTGGTCTTACCTGTCCCGCCTTTGCCGGTCACCACGTGGAGGCGGGGTGCGGGATTCATATTCACAGCGTAATAGCGATTGCACTTCTGGGCTCGGGCAGTCATAGGGTGGGGGCATGAGCGAGAAAATTATTTGGGAGTACGTCACCGTCCCGCTGCTATCCCACGCCACCAAGCAGATCCTCGACAACTGGGGTCTTGATGGTTGGGAGCTAGTCCAGGTCATTCCCGCCCCAGGCACCGGGGAACAACTCGTTGCCTATATGAAAAGAGTGAAGCAATGACAGATGCTAAGAACGTCGTGACCGGTGAGCGTCTCGCCGCTCTTGGTTTGGAACTTCCAGAAGTAGCGGTTCCCGTTGCTGCCTACGTTCCTGCAGTGCGCATCGGAAATCTCATCTTCACATCGGGCCAATTGCCGATGGTGAACGGCGCGCTCTCAGCCACCGGCAAACTCGGTGCCGAAATCAGCATCGAACAAGGCAAAGAGCTTGCACAGATTTGTGGACTTAACGCACTTGCTGCCATTGCAACTCTTGTAGATCTTGATGAAGTTGTTCAGGTGGTAAAGGTGCTCGCATTCGTTGCCAGTGCTCCTGGTTTCACAACGCAAGCACAGGTTGCCAATGGCGTGAGCGAACTCTTCGGAACAATCTTCGGTGATGCCGGAAAGCATGCTCGTTCTTCTGTAGGCGTCGCAGAACTTCCTCTTGGCGCACCTGTTGAGGTTGAAGTAGTTGTCGCGGTTCGCGGTTAATTCTTTGATGATTCCATCTTTTGTGTCATTGGTCCGGGCGGATAACCCCGGACCAATGACATTAGAGGGTACAAATACTTGGATAGTGGCAGCGCCGTCAGGTGCGTTGGTTATTGATCCTGGTCCACTCATGCAAGAACATTTAGATGCAATTGCGCTCGCAACAGATGGAAAAGTTGCCGGAATCTTTCTTACACACGGACATTTCGATCACTCTGAAGGTGCGCAGCGCTTCTCAGAGATGGTGAAAGCACCTGTCTTTGCTCGCCTTCCAGAATTCACTTCGAAAGAGGCCACCCCGCTGGAGGATGGTTTACAGATCAACGACGGCGACGTAAGTTTTCGCGTGATCGCCACTCCAGGCCATACTGCCGATTCCATCTCCTTCTTCGCTGAAAAAGGCAGTGATACTGGGCTCTTTACGGGTGACACGATTCTCGGTCGCGGCTCATCGATCGTGGCCTACCCCGACGGCTCGGTGGGTGCTTACCTGGCATCGTTGCGCACACTCTCGGCAATGCTTGGCAGCCGCAGCCCGGTTCCACTCTTGCCGGGGCATGGTCCGGTGAATGAATCTTCACTTCCAGTGGTAGATCAATACTTGAGCCATCGCCTGGAACGGGTAGCACAAGTGCGCGGCGCATTGGCACGTGGTATTACCGATATTGAAGCTATTACTGACGACGTGTATGCGGGATTATCGGAAAATCTTAAGTGGGCCGCACTGCTATCAGTGCATGCGCAAGTTGCTTATATTAACGAGAGCGCTTAGAAAGCCGTTCTTCGTCGAGAATAACTACGGCGCGCGCTTCGAGACGTACCCAGCCACGGCTAGCAAAATCTGCAAGCGCCTTATTCACGGTTTCGCGAGAAGCTCCTACAAGTTGGGCAAGCTCTTCTTGCGTGAGGTCGTGGGCCACGTGAATGCCATCTGGACCCTTGGTACCAAACTTGGCAGCTAGTTCTGAAAGGGCCTTGGCTACGCGACCTGGAACATCGGAGAAGACCAAATCACCAACCGCTTCCCAAGTGCGGCGAAGGCGTTGCGCGAGTGCGCGAAGAAGTTGCTTAGCAACCTCAGGTCGACCAACAAGCCAAGTATCTAAATCTCTATTCCCAAGCCCCAACAAAACAGTGTCGGTAAGAGCAGTTGCAGTTGCCGTGCGCGGAAGTGGATCAAAGAGTGAGAGTTCGCCGAACATTTCTCCCGGTCCGAGGACACCGAGAAGATTCTCGCGACCGTCACCACTCTTGATTCCGAGTTTAATTTTTCCTTCAACAACTACATAGAGACGATCACCAGCGTCGCCCTCATTGAAGAGCACCTGACCTTTAGCGATTTGTACTTGCACCATGGTGGCGCGCAATGCCGCTGCGGCCTCATCGTCGAGAGCGGTAAAGAGTGGAGCTCTGCGAAATACGTCGTCCATGGGTCCCCCTGCTATTTGGCACTAAGACGAGTTTAGCCTGCGTAGGCTAGTCCTATGAACGCCTCCAAACTAGGTGCGCTCGCGGAGGGGAAAACCCACGCTGCCAAGGTCAACCGTATCCTGGGCAAGACCTACCCCGATGCCCACTGTGAACTCGATTTTCGCAATCCGCTGCAACTTCTGGTGGCCACCGTGCTCTCCGCTCAATGCACTGATAAGCGGGTAAACCTGGTCACCCCAGCCCTCTTTAAGAAGTATCCGAGCGTGCAGGCCTTTGCTGGAGCTAAGCCTGCTGAACTTGAGTCCCTTATTGAGTCGACCGGATTCTTCCGGGCGAAAGCCAAGAGCATTCTTGGGCTTTCAGCACGAATCTGTAGTGAATATGGTGGAGAGGTCCCCGGGACGCTCGAGGAGCTAGTTACTTTGCCGGGAGTGGGTCGAAAGACAGCGAATGTGGTGCTCGGTAATGCTTTCGGGGTTCCTGGGCTCACAGTTGATACACACTTTGGTCGCTTGGTGCGCCGCTTTGGTTGGACTGATGAAGAGGATCCAGTAAAAGTCGAATTTGCGATTAACGAACTTGTTCCAAAGAAGGAGTGGACCAATCTCTCACATCGGTTGGTTTGGCATGGTCGACGTATTTGTCACTCACGCAAACCTGCATGCGGTGCATGTCCACTTGCGCAAATATGTCCAGCATTTGGCGAGGGAGAGATTGACCCAGCGAAAGCCGCAAAATTGGTAAAGCCCGATGAGGCATTCCGATGAAGTTCTTCGCTCTCGCGCTCTCGTTCTTACTCACTGCATGTAGCGCCCAAAGTGATGCTCCTCAGGTGACGCTCGGGGTCATCGTTGGTTGCGATGCCTTATCGACAATTTCGAATTCGAACGAAATGCCAGCCACCGAATTGCCGTGCCTTACAGAGAGTGGACTCACTTCGGAGAAGTACGCGCTAAATTCGATTCAAGGTCCGTTCATTATAAATGTATGGGGATCCTGGTGCACCGCGTGTATGGAAGAACTTCCATATTTCGTGGAGTTGAATGCCACAAAAGTAGTACAAATTATTGGTCTCGATGTTGAAGAAGCGAAAGCCAGCGATGCGATTACTTTCGCTAAGAAACATGGAATGGCATGGCCCCAAATTCACGATCCGAATAGCGCCACGCGAGGAGATTTCGGCATGGGAGTGCCAGTCACCTGGTTTGTTGATAAGAATGGACATGTGACAAATAAGAAGGTCGGCCAGATTCACTCATTCGTTGAGTTAAAGGGATTGCTCAAGACACACTTGGGAATTAGCGCGTGACGCGCACACAGCCTGAGTGGATCGCTGCATTTAAGGCGCTGCCGGGCAACGTCAGCAAATCAGATCTCACCCGCATCGACATGGACGGCAATGCGGAGAGTCGTCCGGGAGCTGTACTTATACTTTTAAGTGATGGTGAATTTGGCCCAGATGTACTTATTACCGAGAGAGCAGCCGAACTCCGTGCTCATGCCGGGCAGCCTGCCTTTCCTGGCGGAGCGATCGATGCAACTGATGAGAGCCCGGTGCACGCAGCTATACGAGAAGCCGAAGAAGAAGCTGGCGTATCGGGGGATGACTTAGAGGTTTTGGGAGTGCTCCCCACTCTCTGGTTGCCACCGAGTAACTTCTTAGTAACCCCTGTGCTCGCTTGGTGGCATACGCCCCAGTATCACACCGAAATCATCACTGAAGAGGTGGCGCGGGTGGTGAGAGTTCCCCTCGCTGATCTGGCAAATCCCGCCAATCGACTGCGAGTACAAACACCCAGCGGATTCCTATCCGCGGCCTTTGATGTAGCAGATATGCGGATCTGGGGATTTACCGGAGGAATTTTAGATCGCCTACTGGCTCTCACCGGCTGGGAAGTTGAGTGGGATAAAGAACGGATACTTCCGGTTTCATGAGTGCCCCACTAATCATCGACGCGATTGCACTCATTTACATACTTATCTCAATCAAGGCTGGGTATAGCCGAGGCTTTATCGTCGGCATACTCGGGTTAGTGGGTTTCTTTGTCGGACTCTATCTTGGACTTAAATATTCGCCCGTAGTCATTTCGTATCTGCCAACATTGGCCCATACTTCGATCTCCCGGACGTTACTGTCGGTAGCGGTCATTGTGGCTATTGCTTTCGCTACGAAAGCCGTTGTGTTGGCGATTGCAGGACGCATAAGAAAGTTAATGATCTTCAAACCAGTGCGCTGGCTGGATTCACTTCTAGGAGCAATCATTTCGGGGGCCATAGCAATTTCTCTTGTTGCAGTGGTCTCCGTGGTGGCCGAACAAACAGCACCTGCGAAATATGTTTCCATGCTCAAGCGGAGCGAAGTGATTTCCCAGGTGCAAACGCGCATGCCCAACTTACTCGACACCCTCATGGCTGAGGCGGCAAAAAAGTTGAAGTGAAGAAGCGCTCTGGAGGGCATGTCTTCGTTGAATATCTCTGGGACTTACATCCGAAAGTAAGAAGCTCCGTTGAAGTCCAGCACGGCTCCACTTGCCCATTCACTATCCGGGGATGCAAGGAAGTAAACGGCTTTAGCCAATTCCTCTGGAAAAGCGACTCGATTGAATGGACTCTGCGCACGAATACCTTCACCTTCTGGACCATCGAGTAAACGAGCGGCCATTTCAGTGTCAACAAACCCAGGTGCCAACGTCGTGACGCCAATACGCATGGGTGCTAGTGCTTTGGCAATTGACTGACCAAAAGCCACGATTGCCGCCTTTGATGCACCATAGGCAGGACTGATTGGTTCGCCGCGAAACGCCCCTCGTGATCCGATGTTTACGATTCGAGAGGAGCCGTACTTTGGCATATATTGCAGAGCACACCACGTAACGTTGGCAGCGCCAATTAAATTTACTCCCAAGGTATCAGTCCAAGCTCTTTGCCAATCTTCGTAGGTTGATGTTTCTATCGGATGGTCAAAAAATACCCCTGCATTATTAATGAGTACATCAATTTTTCCGAATTCTCGTGCCACTTCATCGACCATTGCTCTTATCGCATCGGGGTTCCGGAGGTCGGCGCTCACAGTGATGTGACCTTCACCAGTAAGGGAGTTCGCTACGGCCTGTGCATCTTGAATTGATGAAACATAGTGAATGGCGATGCGATCTCCTGCTGAGGCAAATTCCTGGGCAATAGAAGCCCCAATACCCCGAGAGCCGCCAGTGATCAGAACGGTGCGATTAGTCATGGGCATATTGTAGGGATTATCGCCTATTTCGTCCGGAGCTATGGAGTATTGCGCTCCGCCCGTCACAGGAGCACTATAGATTCACCCCCTATCAAGGATGCCACATGAAAATTGGTAAAATTATCAGCGGCAAAGGCGTTCAAACCATATTGGCCAACGCAAGTATTCACGATCTTGTTAACTCACTTAACTCTCATCACATCGGAGCGCTAGTTGTTTCAAGCGACGGTAAACATATCGACGGAATCGTCTCCGAACGAGACGTAGTCCGTGCCATACCTGACAAT
>JBAXIG010000065.1:0-8281 GCA_037138535.1 Actinomycetes bacterium | reverse complement strand
GCCTTGCGAGGAGCAGCCTTCTTTGCGGCCTTGCGAGGAGCAGCCTTCTTTGCGGCCTTGCGAGGAGCAGCCTTCTTTGCGGCCTTCTTCGCAGGCTTCTTGGCGGCTGGCTTTGCAGGCGCGGCAACCTTGCGCTTGCCTGAAACTTCTTCTTTGAATTGCATTGCTGGCTTGAACTTAGGAACTGCGGTTGCCTTCACCTTGACGGTGGCACCAGTCGCTGGGTTACGCGCCGTGCGGGCCTTGCGGATTACCTTGTCGAAGTTACCGAAACCAGCAATGGCAACCTTCTCGCCAGCAACAACTGCGCTACGAATGGTGTCGATTACTAATTCTACTGCCTTCGTTGCTTCCTTCTTACTTCCTTCGAAGTGAGCCGAAAGAGCATCAATAAGCTCTGCCTTATTCACGAATTCCCCTTAATTATTCTGTGTCCGGGTTCCCGGAACGGCCATAACATAAGGCTTTTTCGAGTGGGTGTCCAAAACCGAAACACCGAAACCCCTTATTTTCTAGGGTTTTTCAAACTCTTGAGCAAGACTCGAGAGTTTGAAATGATGTGACGTCTTACACTTTTGCCGGTAACGTGGCGGGCTTGTATGCCGGCCGAACCTTCTCAAAAGCATCAATGGCATCGACATGGCGCAAGGTGAGACCGATGTCATCGAGCCCCTCCATCAAGCGCCATCTGGTGTAATCATCGATCTCAAAACCGATCGACTCGTTTGCATAACGCACTTGGCGGGCCTCAAGATCGACCGTTATTTCAGTGCTGGGATCACTTTCAACGGCTTTCCAGATTGCTTCGACATCGCTCTGTGGCAAGACAACCGTGAGGAGGCCACCCTTGAGGGAGTTACCGCGAAAAATGTCGGCGAAGCGGCTAGAGATGACCGCTCGGAAGCCGTAATTTTGCAACGCCCAAACAGCATGCTCGCGAGATGAACCGGTGCCGAAGTCAGCGCCGGTCACCAGTACGGTCCCGTTGGCGAACTCTGGCTTGTTCAATACAAACTCTGGATCCTGACGCCAAGCAGCGAAAAGTCCTTCTTCGAATCCATCACGAGTAATCTTCTTGAGCCAAACGGCCGGAATGATTTGATCCGTATCAACATTGCTACGACGAAGTGGGACACCGGTTCCGGTGTGGCTAAGGAACTTCTCCATTGTTATGCGCCCACTTTCGCTGAATCAAGATCGGCCGGCGATGAGAGGGTGCCTCGAAGAGCGGTAGCTGCGGCGACGAGCGGACTCACCAGGTGAGTTCGTCCACCTTTTCCTTGTCTTCCTTCAAAGTTGCGATTGCTGGTCGAAGCGCTGCGCTCCCCCACTGCCAATTGATCAGGGTTCATACCAAGACACATCGAGCAACCCGCTTGACGCCATTCGGCTCCAGCATCAAGAAAGACCTTGTCGAGACCTTCAGCTTCAGCTTGTAGGCGCACCCTGGCTGACCCAGGAACTACCAACATTCTCAAGGTGGATGAGATCTTCTTACCCTTGAGGATTTCCGCTGATGCTCGCAAATCTTCGATACGACCGTTGGTGCACGATCCTAAGAAGACCGTGTCGATTTTGATATCTCGAAGCGGCATACCTGCAGTGAGGCCCATGTACTCAAGGGCGCGCGCTGCGGCATTGCGCTCTTCTGGATCGGAGTACTCATCCGGATGAGGAACTTTCCCGGAGAGCGGAAGCCCTTGTCCTGGATTCGTTCCCCAGGTCACGAATGGTGAAAGTTCATCGGCATTGAGAATGACCTCGGCATCGAACTTGACGTCTTCATCGCTCTTCAAGGTGCTCCAGTAAGCCACCGCGCCATCCCAATCCGCACCTTCTGGTGCATGTGGGCGACCCTTGAGATATTCAAAAGTAATTTCGTCAGGCGCAATCATTCCTGCACGCGCACCCGCTTCGATGCTCATGTTGCATACCGTCATGCGACCTTCCATCGAAAGCGCACGTATAGCTTCGCCACGGTATTCAAGAACATAGCCCTGACCGCCGCCAGTACCAATCTTCGCAATGACCGCCAGAATGATGTCTTTCGAAGTGACACCGGGTTTTAACTTTCCATTGACTGTAATGGCCATAGTCTTAAATTTCTTGAGTGGCAATGTTTGCGTTGCTAGCACATGCTCTACTTCACTAGTTCCGATACCAAATGCCAAGGCACCAAAGGCGCCGTGCGTGGACGTGTGTGAATCACCGCAGACAACGGTCATGCCTGGTTGCGTGAGTCCGAGTTGTGGTCCGACCACGTGCACAATTCCTTGATCAGCATCGCCGAGAGAGTGGAGGCGAAGGCCAAACTCGACAGCGTTGTTGCGAAGGGCATCGATCTGCGCTCGCGAGACGAGGTCAGCGATGGGTTTATCAATATCGATGGTGGGGGTGTTGTGATCTTCGGTGGCGATTGTGAGATCGGGGCGGCGAACTTTGCGGCCGGCTAGGCGCAAACCATCGAAGGCTTGTGCGCTGGTGACTTCGTGCAACAAATGCAAGTCGATGTAGAGGAGATCGGGTTCGCCATCTGCGCTGCGCACCAAGTGATCGCGCCAGACTTTCTCTGCGAGTGTAAGAGCCATAGTGAGTCCCTTTCGCTGCCCACTTGCGTCTCAAATAGTGATACGCAAGTATTGGATCGTGGACAACATTAGTGGAGTCGGAGTTCTCGACAAAGTCGCGCAAGTTTTGAACGCACTTGAGGCTGGGCCGCAGAATCTTGCAGGCCTCGTAAACGCCACCGGCATCTCTCGCCCGACCGCGCACCGCTTAGCTCTTGCCTTGGAAAACCATCGAATGGTGAGTCGCGATATCCAAGGACGCTTCGTTCTCGGACCAAGGTTTATTGAACTTGCGGGCGCTGCCGGCGAAGATCGATTGGTGGCAGTTGCCACCCCCGCACTCGCACTTTTGCGCGATGCCACCGGAGAGAGTGCACAGCTCTACCGCCGTCAAGGTGATCACCGTATTTGTATTGCGGCCGCCGAACGAGTGAGTGGATTGCGCGACTCAGTCCCTATCGGTTCACTACTCACGATGCATGCAGGGTCAGCCGCACAGGTACTGCTTGCTTGGGAAGATGCGTCGAAGATTAATCAAGGAACAACTGGTGCGCGCTTTACCGCTGCTCGGCTAGAGGCCGTGCGTCGTCAAGGTTGGGCAGAGAGCGTGGGGGAACGAGAAGCCGGCGTAGCAAGTGTTTCCGCACCAGTGCGTGGACCACATAACCGAGTGATTGCTGCCGTCAGTGTGAGCGGCCCACTTGAACGTCTAGGTCGCAGACCAGGTCGTTTGCATGCAGCCGCGGTAGTAGCAACTGCAGAACGCATCTCTGCAGCACTTAAACAATCCCGCTAATTAATCGGAGCCAGATTCCAGGGCAGCGCGATCGAGAGATTCACCTTTTTGCTTGGGGTTGGAAGATGAGGCAATTGCACTCGCTCCGCCCTGCTCAAGTGCGCCCACCAAGCGGAACTGCCCATCGCCAAGTTGTCCTTGTGCGGAGTACATCTCAAGCTTTGCGCGGGTATCTGCAATATCGAGATTTCTCATGGTTAATTGACCAATGCGATCGACTGGACCAAAGGCAGCGTCCTCAGTCCGTTCCATCGAAAGTTTGTCGGGGTGGTAACTCAACGCCGGACCACAGGTATTAACGATCGAATAATCATCACCTCGACGAAGGCGTAGCGTCACTTCACCAGTGATGGCCGACGCCACCCAGCGTTGTAAAGATTCGCGAAGCATGAGTGCTTGCGGATCGAGCCAGCGACCTTCGTAGAGTAAACGACCAAGGCGGCGTCCTTCAGCGTGATAATTAGCGACGGTGTCTTCGTTATGAATGCCACTGAGCAAACGTTCGTAGGCGATAAAGAGCAATGCCATGCCGGGGGCTTCGTAAATACCGCGACTCTTTGCCTCGATGATGCGGTTTTCGATCTGATCGGCCATGCCCAACCCATGGCGCCCGCCAATAGCGTTCGCCTCATGCATGAGATCGACCACTGATTCAAATGATTTACCGTTAATCGACACGGGTCGACCCTGCACAAATTTAATGACTACATCTTCCGATGGAATAGAGACCGTTTCGTCCCAAAAACGCACACCCATGATGGGCTCGACTAATTCAATCGATGCGTCTAGGTGTTCGAGGCGCTTCGCTTCGTGAGTGGCACCAAGAATATTTGCGTCAGTGGAGTAAGCCTTCTCAACGCTGTCGCGATAAGGAAGTCCTTGCGCACTCATCCACTCGGACATTTCTTTTCGTCCACCGAGTTCGGCAACGAAATCTGCATCAAGCCATGGCTTATAGATTCGCAAACTTGGATTAGCGAGCAGACCGTAACGATAGAAACGTTCGATGTCGTTGCCCTTATAGGTAGATCCATCGCCCCAAATCGATACGCCATCTTCGAGCATCGCGCGCACGAGCAACGTGCCAGTTACCGCGCGGCCGAGTGGAGTAGTGTTGAAGTACTGCTTACCGCCCGAGCGAATGTGAAAAGCTCCGCAAGCAATCGCGGCAAGTCCTTCTTCAACCAGCGCCACCTTGCAATCCACTAAACGCGAAAGTTCAGCACCGTATTCTCGGGCACGACCCGGTACCGAATCGATATCTGGCTCGTCGTATTGGCCCAGGTCTGCGGTATAGGTGTACGGAATGGCGCCCTTGGCTCGCATCCAGGCAACGGCTACCGAAGTGTCGAGCCCGCCAGAGAAGGCGATGCCGACGCGTTCGCCAACAGGTAGGGACGCGAGGACTTTAGACATGCCCCTAGCCTAACGGACGGTGTCGATCTCCATGGATTCCCGCCAGCGCGGTGAGGTAGTCCGCGGCGGATGAATGGTCGCATTGAGCACGATCATGTGAGGATGGCCCGCGATGTTGCGATCATGGCCGACCGCGAGCGCCTCGCCCAATTGATCGACTGACTCAATGTTGGTAAATGAAATGCCAAACGAAGCCGCCAGAATGGCCCAATCGGGAGTCACTAGGTCAACTCCGCGTTCTGCATGTCCAAATACTTGTTGATCAAAGCGGAGCATTCCGTATCCGCCATCATCAACTATGAAGAGCGTCATCGGGATGTGCTCTTGCACCAATGTTGCCAATTCTCCGAGTGCGAACATGATTCCCCCATCGCCACAGATCGACAGTGTGGGCGCATCGAATGCGGCACCAATTGCCGCGGGGAAACCAAATCCCAAAGTGCCCCAACCCACAGGATAGGCAAGACGTCGAGGGCGCGATTGTTCTCCATACCCTGCATACCAATACCCCGCAGTTGTCATATCGCAAACCACATTTGCTTCTGCTGGCCACGACTTTTCAATTTCGTTAACAATGCCCATGCCAATAGTGGCGCGCTCATCAGTAGCAAGTCGTGCGCGCATCGCAAGACCTGCGTCGTGGGGCTGTGCCACCCACTTATTCTTCTTTTCGATCATTGCCGTGAGTTGCGGCAAATCCTTAAGTGAGGCAAGCACCACGTGTGCACCGGGTAAATTCGTACTCACTGGTTCCAATGAATGGTTAATCGCGATCACTTGTGGTGGCACTGGCATTTGCCAGTTACGAGTATTCATTCCATCGAAATCTGAACCCAAGACCAATAACACATCAGCTTCCGAAGCTATGTGGTGAATCTCTGGCTCATGAATGGGACCACCAGCGAGGAGTTCATGTCCACCAAGGACTCCGCGACCGGCAAACGAGGTAACAATTGGCGCTGCTAATTTCTCGGCGAACGCTGCAAGAGCACCCTGATCCATACCTGCACTGCCGCCACCGAGCCAAAGCAACGGTTTCGTCGCTGCATTGATCATCGACGCGGCCTGTGCAAAATCAGCATGGAGATTTTCAATTTCCACCAGCGGTAACGCAAGCTCACCAGTAAATGGTCCCCCAAGCACATCCGAGGGCACCCCTATATAGGCAGCGACTTCACCGCGACGTTCCGCGAAGTGGAGCACTCGATCTAACGCATCAAGCGCGGCTTTTGCTGTTGTAGTGGAGAAGGCGAGCGGCGTTCCGTCAGCATCCTTGGATGCCAGTTGAGTAAAGAGCGCACTTTGATCTGCCATCTCATGCAATATTCCGCGACTCACACCCGGCTTGCGAAGCGCGGTGGAGACTTCTGAGGCGAGCACGATGACTTTGGAGTGGCTCACTGCGCTTTCACCAAAGGCAGCCACCACATTGGCGGCTCCCGGACCTGTTGTAGTAATAGCCACTCCGAGACCGCCGCTGACCCGCGCCAACCCATCTGCCGCATAGCCGGCGGTCTGCTCGTGACGCACTCCCACAATGGTCGGGATCTCGCCGCTAGCCTCCCAAAAGGCCAGGTTATGTACGCCTGGCAGACCAAATACCTGGGTAACCCCAGCGGCGGCGAGGCGCTCGAGGATGGCTTGAGCGAGGGTGGTGATGGCGAAAGACATAGCGGTAGCGTCTCACATTTACCCGTAGGATCGATCAATGACCTACCTCTCTCAGAACCCCGCCAATTTTTCCGAAACCGTCGCCTCCTTCGAGCTCGCCTCGGTCAATGACATTGTGAAGGCTGCCGAAGTGGCTAGTGCTGCCCAGCGCGAGTGGGCCGCCGTTCCCGCCCCCGCCCGTGGCCGCGTGTTGGCTCAAGTGGGTCGCCTCTTTGAAGCGAACAAGGAATCACTCGCCGCATTGATGACTAAGGAAATCGGCAAGACGTATGCCGAGTCACTCGGCGAGGTGCAAGAAGTCATTGATACGTGCGACTTCTTCCTCGGCGAAGGCCGTCGTCTCTATGGACAAACTGTTCCCAGCGAGATGCCGAACAAGCAACTCTTCACCTTCCGCATGCCGGTCGGCACCACGATGATCATCACCGCCGCAAACTTCCCTGCAGCAGTTCCATCCTGGTACTTGGTCCCTGCACTGCTCACCGGAAATAGCATCGTATGGAAGCCCGCCGAAACCGCAGGAGCAGTTGCTACCGCGATGGCACACATCTTCCGCGCCGGTGGCGTCCCACAAGGAGTACTCGACGTAGTGATTGCCGATGGCGCCACGACTGGCGCAGCACTCAACGAAGTTTTGGAACGCGGGCTCATTCAAAAGGTCGGCTTCACCGGCTCAACCGAGGTGGGTCGAAAGATCGGCGAACTCTGCGGTCGCCACTTGCAATCACCTTGTCTGGAACTTGGTGGCAAGAACCCCATGATCGTGATGCCCGATGCCACTATCGATCTCGTTGTTGAAGGCGCGCTCTTTGCCGGCTTCGGCACTGCCGGCCAACGGTGCACCTCGATGGGAACACTGTGGGTACACGAAAAGATTTACGACCAAGTAAAGAACGCGTGGGTGAGTGCTGTCGAGAATGCGATCATCGGCGACCCCACAAAAGCCGTGCTTTATGGCCCCATGATTAGCGAGGCGTATCTCAGTAACCACGAGAAGAATCTCGAAATGGTTCAGAGCCATCACAAGGTGCTCGGCTCAACTAGCACCGGCCGCATCACCGCGAAGAATCCACGCAATAACTTCCTCGGAGATCCAGATAAGGGTTACTTCGCGCATCCCACCATCGTCGAGGGAATCGTGAAGAGTGATGCGCTCTATCACACCGAAACTTTTGGACCACTGGTAGGTCTTGGCAAGTTCTCAGACCTCGATGAAGCTATCGACCTCGCAAACGCGCATGGTTACGGTCTCTCGTCGGCGATTTACACCAACGATCCTAAGAACGTGTGGAAATTCCGCGAGCAAGTGAGTTCTGGAATGGTCTCCATCAATAACTCGACCTCCGGCGCCGAGGCACACCTGCCCTTTGGCGGTAACGGTAAGAGTGGAAATGGTTCGCGCCAGAGCGGTATTTGGGTACTTGATCAGTTCACTCGCTGGCAATCAGTCAACTGGGATTACTCCGGTCGTCTGCAGAAAGCGCAAATGGACATCATGGAGCTTCCGTACGATCCGGACTTCCGTCTGTGAGTTCGCTACCTGCCCGCAGCGATGTAGTTATCGTAGGCGGTGGAGTGATGGGAGCTTCCACCGCATTTCACTTGGCAGAAGCCGGCGTCAATGTCACCCTCTTGGAGCGCGATTCGTTGGCTAGCGGTTCTACCAGCAAAGCTGCCGGTGGAGTACGCGCAA
Source organism: Actinomycetes bacterium (assembly GCA_037138535.1). GTDB lineage: Bacteria > Actinomycetota > Actinomycetes > Nanopelagicales > Nanopelagicaceae. Next base: position 138 of record JBAXIG010000065.1, on the reverse strand, counting down.
ACTTCAGCGATGAGCTCAATATCGCACTTGGTTTGCGTTCACTCGAAGCATTCGAGAATTTCAAAGTTCGTCCAGGGCAAGATATTGATTTGCATCAAGTGGGCTACCTCTTCATTCTCACCAAACCAGAGGATGTAG
>JBAXIG010000064.1:0-8400 GCA_037138535.1 Actinomycetes bacterium | reverse complement strand
CAGATCGGTGCCATGGTGGGATTAGATATTCCGGTTGTGCCCTATCGCCGCGAAATCTTAATTACCGAACCGATTCCTGATCTACCAAGTAATTTCCCGATGACTATCGATTTCTCAACATCGTTTTACTTCCATCGCGAAGGTCCAGGTTTACTCACCGGATTTAGCGATCAAAGCGTCGAAGCCGGTTTTTCATTGAATCGCGACGATAGTTTTGCCGAAAAGCTTGGTGAGCTTGCAATGGTGCGTGCTCCTCGCGTACTCGATGCGGGAATTCGATCTGGCTGGGCCGGACTTTATGAGGTGACCCCCGACCACAACGCGCTCTTGGGCGAGTGGAAGAAGATGAGTCGTTTCCTTTACGCCACCGGATTTTCTGGCCATGGATTCTTGCAAGGACCGGCTATTGGCGAAATCTTCCGCGACCTCTATCTCGGCAAGACGCCATTTGTGGATATCACCCCGCTCAATATCGAGCGCTTCGCTTCGGGCAACCTGCGCCCTGAACGCAACGTGGTCTGAAATAAATCTAGTCGTGAAAAGAGAAAACTCCTGATGATTTCTCATCAGGAGTACTTGGTAGCCCCGAAGGGATTCGAACCCTCGTAGCTGGCTTGAGAAGCCAGAGTCCTGGGCCGCTAGACGACGGGGCCAAGTTCTTCTCTTACATATTCATTTGTTCTGCACTTGCTACTGCCTTGGTACTGACTTGGTCATGACTTGGTACTCGTGCTGGCTTACGCCTGCGCTGGGGTACCTGGACTCGAACCAAGACTAACGGAACCAGAATCCGTTGGGCTGCCAATTACCCCATACCCCATCAATTCGCTTGGCAAGGATAGCCGGTCGCCCCGAAGAGGTAAAAAAGCACCGCGATTATGCGCCCTTTAACCAGTTTGGGCTGCCTTCAGGCGCTCCAGCGTGCGCTCCTTGCCGAGCAATTCGATTGACTCGAAGAGTGGCGGCGATATCCGGGCGCCGGTGACTGCCACCCGCACGGGAGTGAATGCGTTCTTGGGTTTAAGAGCCAGGCCTTCGATCAACGCCAACCGAAGCGCGCCTTCGATTTCTTCCAACTTCCACTCTGTGATCGCAGCTATCGCACCTTCTGCCGCAGCCAAGATCGGTAGTGAATCAGCAGTGAGCGCCTTCTCTTTCGCCTCTGGATCGATGGCGAACTTCTCAGTGAAGAGGAAGCGGACGTAATCCGGAATTTCGGCGAGTGTGACGATGCGTTCGTGAATGAGTGGAATGGCGCGCGCAAAAAGTGCCTTTGCTTGCTCGCCTGTAAGTGCAATTCCAGCACTCTCCATGAACGGCAGAGCGCGCTTGATTACCTCCTCGACGGGTAGGGCGCGAATCTTGTCACCGTTAATTGCCTCAAGCTTTTTCATGTCAAAGCGAGCAGGATTCTTGCCTACACGTTCGATAGTGAAGAGTTCAGTCATCTCTTGCATGGAAATATTCTCCTTGTCTTCCCCTGGTGACCAACCCAAGAGCGCCAAGTAATTACAAATTGCTTCTGGCAAGAAGCCTCGCTCGCGATACCAAGCGATGGAAACTTCGCCGTTGCGCTTTGAAAGTTTGGCGTTATCTTGACCCATCACGAATGGGAGGTGAGCAAAAATTGGATAATCCTCGGGTTTCACAGCCATGGCTTGGTAGACGCGAATCTGTCGAGGCGTTGAGGAGAGTAGATCTTCGCCGCGAAGAACGTGAGTAATTTGCATCATCACATCGTCAACAGCTACAGCCAAGGTATAGAGCGGCGAACCGTCCCCTCGTACGAGCACAAAGTCCGGCACAAAGTTGTGATCGAAAGTGACATCTCCGCGAATAGCATCATAGAAAGTCGTCGAACCCTCGGGCATGCGCATACGCACTACGGGCATGCGGCCTTCGCTTTCATAACGAGCAAGGTCATCACCTGAAATAGTGCGGCACTTACCATCATACCCGGGGGCCACATTCGCCTTCTTCTGCGCCTCACGAGAAGCTTCGAGCTCCTCAGGGTTGCAGTAGCAGTGGTAGGCATCCCCAGCGGCCAAGAACTTTGCCGCCCAGTCTGCGTAAATATCGAGGCGCTGCGATTGTAAATATGGTGCTGAAGGTCCGCCCACCTCGGGACCCTCATCCCATTGGAGGCCGAGCCACTTGAGAGTGTCGATCGCCGCATTAATGTACTCATCTGTCACCCGCTCGCGGTCAGTATCTTCAATACGGAATACGAACTTCCCGCCAGTGTGACGTGCGTATGCCCAGTCATAAAGCGCTGTACGGATATTTCCCACGTGCAAGTCTCCAGTAGGAGATGGAGCGAAACGAACGCGTACTGGCCTAGACATTGCGAACCACCTTATTAGTGAGTGTGCCGAGACCTTCAACCGTGACGCTCACTTCTGAGCCATGCGGAAGAAGTCCAACACCCGAGGGCGTGCCGGTGAGAATGATATCGCCCGGCAAAAGCGTAAAAGTGTTCGAGACATATTCCACGATCTCATCTATCTTGAAAATCATCTGTGACGTACGACCCGTTTGACGGAGCTCGCCATCCACTGTGACAGTAATTTCAAGATCTGAAGTATCGAGTTCCGTCTCGATCCAAGGACCCACAGGGCAGGAAGTATCGAAACCTTTTGCGCGCGCCCATTGGCCATCACTTTTCTGCCAATCACGCGCCGTTGCGTCGTTTGCAATGGTGTACCCGAAGATCACATCTTTGGCTCGTTCGCGTGGCACCTCTTTACAGAGTCGACCTATCACGATTGCCAATTCACCTTCGTGTTCAACTTGTTCACTTCCACGCGGCCACACAATGGCTTCATGTGGACCGATGACAGCAGTATTCGGCTTAAAGAAGAGAAGTGGCTCTTTGGGCACATCACTTGCCATCTCTTTGATGTGATCCAAATAGTTGCGCCCCACACAGACGACTTTGCTCCGCGGGATAACCGGGGCGAGTAACTTCACGTGCTCGAGTGGGATCGTCTCCCCCGTAGGTTGCACTCCTGCATAAAGCGGATCGCCAGTGATGGCAAGGAGCGTCTCCTGCCCCTCGGGGTTGGTGCCGACAATGCCAAATCGAGGGTCGGTACTTCTACCCTGGGCGTGCTCTTCAAGGAGGGAGAATCGGGCGATACGCATCCCCTGAGCCTACCGATTGCGCGCTTAGACTCAGTACGTGTCAATCGCCCTCCTTCCTCGCCTCGAATGGGAGGCCGCCCGCGCTGCCCACCGTGCTCAGGTGGAGCCTGAGATTGACCCTGCCCGCCTGGAAAACCCGGTGGAATCTTTCATGTGGACGTACTACTCCTATCGTCCCCGGGAAGTGCGGCGATATCACCCAGGGGCGCTAACCACCCTGGAAGATGCCCCCGAGTATCTGGAACGTCGAGGCTACGGATCGCGCAATGAGGGCGTCGGAGTCAGTGAAGCATTTATTGCGCAGAGACGATCGACTCTCGAATTTGTCCTCGGCTTACTTGAGGCCACTGCATCTAGACCGGCAAATTTTGGTTGCTTTGGCATGCATGAGTGGGCCATGGTCTATCAATTAAGTGCAGAAGAAATTCGTCACTCACAATTCCCGCTTCGTATTGGGAGTGCCGGCACCAATGCTTTGGTAGAGGAGATCGGTGTGCGTTGCACGCACTATGACGCCTTTCGATTCTTCACCGCTCCCGCTATTCCGCTCAACGTCATCCACCCAGTGCGCGAAGACCAACCAAAGAACGAACAGCCCGGGTGCATTCACGCAAATATGGACTTATATAAATGGGCATACAAGTTAGCGCCGATTATTCCCAGCTCCATGGTGTTCGCCTATTTTCAAAATGCTCGGGCATTACGAGAAATAGATATGAGGGCAAGCCCTTACGACCTGGCCCACATTGGATACGAGCCCATCCTGATGGAAACTGCCGAGGGTAGAGCCGAGTACGCGCGTATACAAAAGGTTCTGGCACACCAAACTGCGCCACTTCGCACAGAGTTCGCCGACTATATTCGAAGAGTCCTCGAAACTTTTACCAGTTCTGCTCAATAAAGATCTTCGACTTTTCAAATATTTCGGGGGCATCGTTATCAACGGTAGCCACGTGATAACTATCAAATAGGAGGATTTCTTCCTTGACAGTAGAACCAACATTTTGCAGGATCCACTCTGCATTTGAACTCGGCACTACGTGATCCTCTTTCGAATGAATCAACATAAGTGGCTCTTCCACTGTAGCGATTCGACCCTGCACGTCGGAGAGGAGGTGGAGAAGTGAGTGAGCGGCCTTGAGCGGCGTCTTGTCGTAGGCATACTCATTCTCCCCTGGCTTCTTAATATCACCACCAACCGCCGGCTGGGTTGCTAACACTTTGGAGACCACGGGAATGAGGAAGCGATTAACTCCGCGAATATGAATGAGTGGGTTCACCAACACCAGCGATCTTGGTTCCTTCACTTTCTTCAAAGCCCCGAGCCGTAGCGCTAATGCGCCACCCATGGAGAGCGCACAGACGGCTACACCTTGATGCGATGATGCCAACGATTCATACGCTCTCTCAGCTTCGAGGTACCACTGCTGCCACCGTGTCTTATTCATCTCCGCGGGAGATGTGCCATGTCCAGGCAGGAGCGGCACCTCCACCGAATATCCAGCAGCTGCAAAATGTTGGGCCCACGGTGTCAGTGACGCAGGTGACCCAGTAAAACCGTGCACGAAGAGCACCGCCTTGCCATTAGTACCCTGACTACTCCAGGCAGCTCGAGGATCATTCATAAATTCAGCGTACGCCTTCGGCAAACTCTCCAACAGTAGCCAGCGCTTGCTTCCATGATTCGCGCGTGGAGATCTCCACCGGTCCCACAAGTGCATCTTCAGTAGCTGCACCGTCACGATCCGGCCATCCCAAGCCGCGAGCTGCCAACTCAGCAGCCCCTAGTGCAGTTGCTTCGAGGTCATGGCGGCGGTAAACAGGGCAATTAAGAAGCGTAGATTGCATCTGGCAGAGCAGATCATTTTGACTGGCACCTCCATGGGCACCAAATTTAGTGAGCTCCACCTGCATGCTCTCCACCACATCGGTAATGGAGTGCGCGATACCTTCCAAGAGAGCGCGCGCCATATGCGCTTTAGTGCTGGCCAGTGAAAGACCAAGCATCGCGCCACGCGCATGCGGATTCCAAAGCGGGACGCCTAACCCAGCCAGTGCTGGCACCAAGATCACACCTTCACTGCTCTTTACCGTTCGAGCTAACTCTTCTATTTCGGCAGCGCTCTCGATGGCACCTAAACCGTCACGGAACCACTGGACCGCAGCACCAGTTACAAAGACTCCACCTTCACTTGCAAAGGCCCGTGCACCATCCGGAGCTTGCCATGCCACTGTCGCTAAAGTTCCGGTGGTAGTGGATGGAATTTCTCTGCCGGTATTTACCAACAAGAAAGAGCCCGTACCGTAGGCGCATGCTGCCGAACCTGGTGCGAGACCTGCGATAGAGATAAGCGCAGATTGTTGATCGCCAGCAATCCCGGTGATGGGCACATCGAGTCCAAGAAATGTGGTGGGATCCGTGTGCGCCAACTCTCCCCAAGAAGATGTAATTGTGGGAAGCGCATCCCTCGGAACTTGAAAGAGGTCAAGGAGCCGGTCATCCCAATCCCCAGTGTTCAAGTCATACATTAAAGTACGCGATGCGTTAGTGGCATCAGTGACGTGATCTAAACCGCGAGACATACGGGCTATTAGATATGAATCAATAGTTCCAAGTGCAATCCGGCCATCTCTCACGTAACGCCATGTACGCGGTTCATTTTCGGCAATCCAAAGTGCTTTAGTTCCGGTGAAATAAGGATCCATCCGCAGACCGGTATTGCTCACCTCGACGTCCTTGAATCTTTCGCATATGGACGCAGTGCGCCGGTCTTGCCAAACGATCGCTCTCCGTGGTGCGCCTAAAGTCTCGCGATCCCAGAGCACCAAGGTTTCGCGCTGATTCGTGATGCCAATGCCCTCGATCTTGCTCCTATCGATCCCATCAATGGCCACTGAGGCAGCAAGAAGAACGGCACTCCAAATTTCATTGGGATCGTGCTCGACCCAACCCGGCTCAGGGAAGTATTGCGGGAAATCTTGGTATCCGCGCCCCACGACGTTGCGATCTCGATCAAGTACTAAAGCAGTGATTCCAGTAGTACCCGCATCAACCGAGAGAATCATGTTCAGGAGAGACGTTTGCGAAGTAACCCGTAAGTAATTGCATCTTCAAGTGCCATGGCACTGGCAGCGATAACATTCTCATGCACGCCAAGGGTGGTCCACTCAGTCACACCATCGGAAGTCTCCACAAGAACGCGCGTAACGGCACCTGTTCCTTGACGTCCTTCAAGAATACGAACCTTATAATCGGTGAGCTCAAGATCTGCAAGCTCAGGGTAAAACTTCTCTAAGCCACTGCGCAAGGCGTTATCAATCGCGTTCACTGGACCGTTACCTTGTCCGGTAGAGACCAATTTTTCTCCGTCCGCGGTCACATGCACCGTAGCCTCAGAAATAACATCGCCGTTCTCTAAGCGATCTACATTAGCTTTCCAGGAATCTACTGTGAAAAAGCGTGGGCGCTCCCCAGTGATTTCACCACGCAATAACAATTCGAACGAGGCGTCGGCGGCCTCAAAAGTCCAACCAAGTGACTCAAGGTCCTTCACCTTGGCAACGACGCGACCCACAACTCCCGCATCATCGCCCAGGTCCACACCAAGCTCGACGCTCTTTAATTCGATGGACGCCTTGCCCGCCATGTCAGAGACGAGCATGCGCATGTCGTTACCCACATCACTTGGCTCTTCGTGTTGATAAAGCGCAGGATCCACTTTGATTGCCGAAGCATGGAGACCAGCTTTATGAGCAAATGCCGAAAGCCCCACATAGGGTTGGCGAGCACTCGGCGTCACATTGGTCACTTCTGCGACTGCGTGTGCAATGCGAAAAGACTCCCGAAGCGCTCCTTCAGGCAAAACCTTCAGCGACTTCTTCAATTCTAGGTTTGCAATAATTGAAACTAGATCAGCGTTACCAGTGCGTTCTCCATAACCGTTGAGAGTTCCTTGCACGTGTGTGGCACCGGCTTTAACTGCCGCTAATGAATTGGCAATGGCACAACCGGTGTCATTGTGACAATGGATGCCTAAGCGCGCACCTGTGTTAGAGAGCACATCGTGCACCACGTCGGAGAGTTCGTCAGGAAGCATTCCACCATTGGTATCGCAGAGCGCAATTACGTCTGCACCAGACTCTGCGGAAACTCGAACTACTTCGAGTGCATAAGCTCGGTTGGAGCGATACCCATCGAAGAAGTGTTCAGCATCAAGGAAGACTCGTTGTCCTTCACCGCGCAAATGCGTAATGGAATCCCTAATCATTTCTAGGTTTTCATCGAGTGATGTCTTCAATGCAAGATCCACGTGGCGATCGTGCGACTTCGCTACCAAAGTAACAACCTTCGCACCCGATTCCCGCAGCGCGGCAACAAGGACGTCGTCAGCCGCCTTCACATTAGGTCGACGAGTAGCCCCAAAAGCGGCTAACTGCGAGGTCTTGAATTCGATCTCAGCGACGGCTCGTTTGAAAAATTCGGTATCTTTTGGATTAGCGCCGGGCCATCCACCTTCAATAAATCCCACACCAAGATCATCTAGGTGGCGAGCGATTGCTAATTTGTCGTGAACCGAAAGATTAAGACCTTCCTGCTGCGCACCATCTCGCAAGGTGGTGTCGTAGATATGGAAAGCATCTCCTTGCGGAATCTTAGACATTTATTTTGCGCATCCAACCCTGAGTATCTGGCTTGAGGCCGTGTTGCAGACCGAGCAATGCATCACGAAGTTCAAGAGTGATCGGACCACTCTCGCCGTTATTGTGCGACCACTCATGCTTAGCGCTCTTCACGTGACCAACTGGGGTGATCACGGCAGCTGTTCCACACGCAAATACTTCAGAAATATCTCCGCTTTCAACGCCCTTGCGCCACTCCTTTACGGTGATGCTGCCCTCTTCGACTTTGTAGCCCAACTCTGCGGCCACGGTAAGCAAAGAATCTCGCGTGATTCCTGGAAGAAGTGCACCGGTTAACTTCGGAGTAAGGATGCGTGCTTTCTTTCCTTTGCCCATCACAAAGTAGAGGTTCATGCCACCCATCTCTTCAACATAAGAGCGCTCTACCGCATCGAGCCAGACCACTTGATCGCAGCCCTTTGCAGCGGCTTCTGCTTGCGCCACGAGAGATGCCGCGTAATTACCGCCACACTTTGCTTCTCCAGTACCACCAGGTGCCGCCCGAACGTACTCGGTGGAAATCCACACCGTGACAGCCTTTACGCCGCCTTTGAAGTAAGCGCCCGCAGGTGATGC
>JBAXIG010000063.1:0-8636 GCA_037138535.1 Actinomycetes bacterium | reverse complement strand
GGTTTGTGCAACTTCGCCAGGTGACATTTTAAGAATTTTTCCCACCACTTCACCCCAGCGCACGAATTGACCCTGTGGACACATGACGCCTTTGGGTTTTCCAGTGGTTCCCGACGTAAAGAGAATGGCTAGCGTGGATCCTGGCTCAGATGTGACGAGTACTGAATCGATTTCAGTTTTGGACACCTCGCTGAAATCAAAATTAGTAGTAGGGATGAATTGAGTTGTAAACTCTAAATACTCTTGATCGCCAGACGCACTCCACCGAGCCTGCACACTCTCATCTATCAGAATAAGTCTGGGCTCTGTCGACTCAACTAAGTAGCGCAATTGGCCAGCTCGCGAAGTGGGATTCACTGGAACAAGAATCGCTCCAAGCCAGGCGGCTCCAAGTAGGAGTTCCAACAACTCAAAAGAATTCTCCGCGACCACCATCACTCGGTCATCCGGCGCAACGCCTAACTTCTGAAGCTTCAGCGCCGCTGCAGAAGCAAGCGATGGCAAATCTCGATACGCCACGCTCTTCTGACCATCTGTGATGGCAATAAGAGGCGCGTAGTTGCCGGCAGCCGCGACTAAAAGATGAGGAACAGTTCTCGAGGATCCCTCGAGCACAATCCCTTCGTACGATTTATCCATGCTTCTCATTCTTAGCCGGGTACTCCGAGCAGAAGCACTGAATGCCTTTCTCGATCCACTCTTCGCCGACCCACTTCGGGTGAAGTGACTTCGCCTTCGCCGAGACCTCGCTGATGATTTGCTCTTCGCTCAACCCTGCGTCATTACGGCTCCAGACCTCAGCCTTGAGGAAGTTGAGGTAATCCAAAACTTCAACCAGCAGACCCTGCTTGGAAACCTGCCCATGCCCGGGGACGACCAACTCATCACCTGCTTTAAGCAGTCCTTCCATTACCTTGATCCATCGAGTCCCTGAGACATCTGCATCTTCAGGTGGGAACCATGGGAAGATCGAGAACTGTGACTCTTCAACCAAGTCACCACAGAACACTGCCTTCACATCGGGCACTCGAATGACTTGATCGCCGATGGTGTGCGCTCTCCCCGTTGCATGCATAGTGACTTGGCGACCACCAAGGTCGAGTGAGTACTCGGAGTCATAGACGATATTTGCCGGAACGAAGTCGACTCCTTCAAGTTCTTGAGCGACACTATCCCCAAAAGTTCGAAAAAACTCTAAATAGCCTGGCGCCTTATTCTTCATATCTTCTTCTTGCGCCTTGTTTATAAGGATCGTTGCATGGGGCGCAAAGGTGGCGGCGCCATAACTGTGTTCTGGATGGAAATGAGTAGTAGTGAGGTAGATCTTGCGGCCTGCAGCAATATTGCTTACCGAATCCAACACTCGAGACGCATTCGCAGGTCCCATGCCGGTATCAATAACTAGTACAGCGTTCTTTCCACCGACGATTCCGATATTTGGCACCAGAGGCACGCCGTTGTCCGGAATGACATAGAAATCTGGAGCGACTTCGCTCAGTCCCTCTGTGCGAACGATGGGCGCTGGTGGTTGTTGATCAGTCATCTTCTCTCCTCAAGTGAAGGCCTGCGAATCAGGCCGATTTCTTCTTGCAAGGCGGCAGCCACACCAACTGCAACTCTGTCATGGTGTGGCGAACTCATAATTTGAATACCAAGTGGAAGGCCCTCTCCCGAAAGTGCGATGGGCAAGGAGACAGAAGGAAGTCCTGCCAGCGCAATAGCAAACGAGTAGGCATAACTTGCCACATCTAGTCCGCTCTCCCCTTCAGCCAAACTTGCGAGGTGCTTCGGAGCGCTATGCGCTGCCACCGGTGCGAGGACCACATCGAAGTTCAACATTCTGGTCCTAATATCTGCCCTGATCGATTTCCACCTTGAAACGGCGAAAATATATTGCGTCATGGTGAGCTCTTGATTACGCAACTGTTCTATAAGCACGGCAAAACTTGGAGAGTGTCGACCCTTTGCGGTTGCGAAATCCCTCCGCACACGCTCTCCGCCATCCTGGGCCACGATTGAGAAGGCTATTTCCACGGAATCTTGAATAGGGAATGGATCCATTTCGGTAACAATTGCTCCTGCACTTGAGAGCGTATTCGCAGCGGCGATTACAGCATCCTGGATTTCACTATTGGCCGGCGAAACTGAATGGCTCTTCCAAAACCCCACCCTTAAGCCACCAATGGGGCGTCGTCCTAAATCTCCCAAGGGATGCGTAAAGGGATCCTGTCCATCGGGCCCCTCAATAATGTTGAGGAGTAAATCTAAATCATCGGCAAACTTGGCCATCGGTCCAATGGTCGAGGTATCCATCAAGCCAGTTTCGCGAGTAGTTGGCCAGACACCCGTCTCTGGCACTACGCCTGTCGATGGTCGCAGACCCGTGGTGCCACAAAAATGGGCTGGCACGCGTATGGAATTGAGCCCATCCGAGCCAAGGCCCGCCGGCGCTCCGCCAACCGCATGCAAAACTGCTTCGCCACCACTTGAGCCGCCAGAAGTTCTTTCTAAGGCATACGGATTTCGCGTAACGCCGTGGAGAGCGCTCTCTGTTTCCACCGACCAGGTGTACTCAGGGGTTGTGGTCTTGCAGAGGAATATCGCGCCGGCTTCCCGGAGACGTGCAACGGCGGTGGCATCGTCCTCAGCAACAACATGTTCACGCGCATACGAACCAGATCGCCAAGGCCATCCTTTGACCGCGATGGAATCCTTGATGGAGAGTGGTAGTCCAAGGAGGGGGGAGTTGTCCCCGGCTGCTCGGCGCTTATCCGCCTCTTCAGCTGAGAAACGCACAGCGCCCGGGTCAATGAATGCGACTGCATTCAGATGTGCCGCTCGTTCGATTCGTTCCAAGTAAGAATCTGCTAAATCCCTGGATGTAAAAATGCCCGAGGCTAAGCCTGTGAGTATCTGTCGGCATGAGAGATCATTAAGCAACACGCTCACCGCTTATTTGAGCGAAATCGCGTAGCAAATTAATGAAGTTCTCTGGTTCCTCGAGAGGTGCACAGTGAGCCGAATTCTCTAACACAGCCAAAGATCCGTTCGGCGCACTCGTAGCGATCCACTCGCCGAGCGATATTGGCCAATAAGGATCAAACCGCGAGTAGAGAGCGAGCACAGGAATAGCCAAGCCAGTGATCGTGCTTCGGTGATCAACTTTTCCTTGCTCTCGGACTAATTTGAGTGCTACATCTAGCGGAGTCTGGAATCCCACAGAAGTGAGCAGCGCTGTCAGATGATGGTTCTTTGGGAGGAGTGAGTCCTGGAACCACTCACTCTCACGAGATGGCCATTCGCTTTCAAGTTGATCAATGTACTTTGACAGCTCGGCAGGCTCGAGAGCGTTGGGGAAATCTACATCTTTGGTGAGACGAATAGGGCCGTTGAGCAAGACTACGCGTTCGACGCGAGATTGCAGGCGCCGCAAATAACTGAGCGAGGTGGTGCACCCCATCGACCATCCCACAAGGGTCACACTGCTGAGGTCGAATTTTTCCAGTAACTCAGCAAGATCATTACTCATAAGCTCAAAGTCATACTTAGAATTTGGCTTATCCGACTCCCCCATACCACGTTGGTCATATGCGAACACGCGAGCTTCGCCCTCAAGTCCAGTAATAATTCGATCAAAGAGTCGATGTGATTGCCGCCAGCCATGTATCAGGACAAAAGTTTTTGTACCCTCGCCGCGAAGAGAGTAGCGAATCCGACAACCATCGGCGAGCGACACAAAAGTCATGATTAATCTTCAGCCAACGCCGCGTTGACTGCTTCCATAGCTACGGATGCGCGTGCAAAGCCGGCATAGTTTGCCACCAGGGTGATGACGCTTCGAATCTCTTCTTCTGTGGCGCCGTGTCGCAACGCCCACTTGGTGTGGTTCCGGATGCGAGACTCAACTCCCCCAAGAGTTGCTAGTGACGCCAACACGAGCAGGCTACGCACTCGAAGATCGAGATGATTTGATTCCCAAGCCACACCACCAGTGGCTTGAAATGCCTCTTCGGCGAATTCCTTTCCGTAGGTTTCTACGAAATGGTTCTCTACTTCGCTTGCAGAAATACCAAACTGATCTGCATATAAAGCAATTCCACGGGCGCGGCGATCTACACCTGACATATTAATTCTTCTTTCGACGTGATTGAGTGTTTCGTTTTCGCTGCACGTAGTCGAGTGCAATCGCACCGATCAGGATTCCACCCGTGATTATCTGCTGCCAGAAGTTTGGAAAACCAGCGACTGAGAGTCCGTTTTGTAGTGTGGCCAAGAAAAGCACTCCCACTACCGTCCCGCTCACGCCGCCAATGCCACCAGAGAAACTTGTTCCTCCAAGTAGAACTGCAGCGGTTGCTTGGAAAACTAAGTTCTCACCCACTTGTGGACTCGCAGCTCCGATCCGCGCGTCCTGGATCACACCGGCCAGCCCAGCTAGCCCCGCACAGATTGCATACACGGTGATGAGCGTTGCCGAGGTTCTGATTCCAGATAGTCGTGCGGCATCAGCGTTCCCACCGATTGCATAAATATCCCGCCCAAAGAAAGTAAACTTCTGTACGTAAAGCATCATTAAGTACACGAGAATCATGACAATGACTTGATTAGGTATGACCCACTGCTTTCCGTAAGCCAAGTCATCTAAGAATTTGGAATTGATTTGTGTGGTCTTTGACTGCGACCAGCCAAGAGTGATGCCCTTGAAGAGCGTGAGTGATCCGAGCGTTACCACCAAGAATGAGAGTTGGAATTTACCAATCGGAATTCCGTTAACTACTGCTCCCAGCACGGTACCAAGGAGAACGGTAAGCGGAATGGCAAGACCGACGCTCATACCTGCATCGTTCATAAACCAACCCATCGCGATGCTGGTCAACGCAAGCGTTGAACCAACCGAGAGATCAAATCCTCCAGCGAGCATTACGAAGGTGAGACCCATTGAAGTCACCCAAAGAATAGACGACGAGTTCAGTAGTGCAGAGAGATTATCAATAGTGAAAAAGCGCTCCTGGGTGATGGCAAAAACGGCAATCATTACCGCAAGCAAAACCAGCACGACGAAGAAGCGCTGCCTGATGAGACTCCTCAATTGACTCACTCCTGCACCTTTCCACTCATACCCTGCCCCATCGCGAATGCGACTAGATTTGTTTCATTTGCATGCTCACTCTTGAGATCAGCCACAATACGACCTCGATGCATGACTAAAATTCGATCGCAGAGAATTAATAATTCAGGAACCTCTGACGAGCTCACCAAAATGCTCAAACCCTTGGCACGCTGCTCTTGCAAGATTCGGTAAATCTCAGCCTTGGCTCCTACGTCGACGCCACGAGTTGGTTCATCAAGAAGCAGAACCTTCGGCTTAGTACCAAGCCACTTAGTGAGAAGCACCTTCTGTTGATTACCGCCACTGAGGCTTGAAACATTCGCGTCTACCGATGCCATTGTGATTCCGAAGTCAGCGACGCATTCATCTACAAATCGAGCTTCTTTGGCTGGCTTAGGCGTGATTAACCGGAAGAATTTCGCAGTGCTTGCCATGATCGCGTTTTCAAAGACGCTCATGTCGAGTACTAAGCCGTGTCGCTTTCGATCAGCGGGAACGAAAGCTAGGCCTGCCTTCATAGCCAATCGAGGAGAAGAGATTCGATGCTTCCTGCCGTGAATCAATACCTCACCAGAAACCTCTGCGTGCAATCCAAAGATTGATTCAAGAAGTTCTGAGTGCCCGGCGCCAACCAAACCGATAATTCCAAGAATCTCGCCAGCCTGGAGATTGAGGTTTACATCCTGGAAGCGAAAGGGCAACGAAAGAGCCTCTACCCTTAATGCCACTTCACGACTCTCTGCCTGCACGCTCTCATGGTCGGAAAGGGAAAATGCCTTCCCTGTCATATCGCTGATGAGTTTCTCTTCTGTGTAATTACTAATCACATCGGCAGAGACTCCCCCACCATCGCGTAGCACCGTGAGGCGATCGCAGATTTCAAAAATCTCTTCCATGCGATGTGAAATAAAGACTGTGGCTACACCTTGAGCAGAAAGATTACGGATTGACTTAAATAGTATGGAAACTTCATGTGCAGTAAGAGAACTCGTAGGCTCGTCGAGAATCAAGACTTTGGTCTCCGTGCAGATCGCTCTCGCGATTTCAACCATCTGAGCATCCCCGGGTGCAAGGTCTGAAACAATAGCTTCCACATCTACATCACAACCAAGTCGATCAAGAACCTCTTTAGCTCGAGCCTTAGTCACCTTCCAATCGACTCCGTACCATTTTCGAGACTTCTGGTGACCCAGAAATACATTCTCAGCAACAGAGAGAGAGGGGACGAGAGTGCGTTCCTGCGTAACCGCTTTAATTCCGAAAGCGAGTGATTCGACAGGAGATTTGAAACTGACTTCTTCGCCGTATAGTTCGACGCGACCAGCATCGGATGTGATCTGACCCGAAATGATTTTCAAAAGCGTTGATTTACCAGAACCGTTTTCGCCACAGAGCCCATGAACTTCCCCGGCCCGTAAATCAAAGCCCACTCCCTTGAGGGCTTGAACTCCGCCATAAGATTTTTCAACATTTCGAGCTGAAAGCACGATCGTGTCCGCTGACGATTCTCCCTGGACAGTGGAGTGAGAATCTCGTTCGCCAACGGACACGATCGCTACTTCCTATTCTTCCAACAGTGCTTACATTCCAGCCAAGATGTCAGCCCAGCTCTTTGCAGAACTTGCTGTTTCCGTGGTGACCAGGACAGGTGCGTCACCGCGAACAGTCTTAGCAATGGTCTTACCTTGCTTGAGCGCGTAGAGACCCCATGCAGCGAACTTTCCGATGCTTGGAGCTGCTAATTGAATGGTGTAGTTGATCTTGCCTGATGCAACAGCGGCAAGGCCATCAGATCCACCATTTTGACCACCGAATGCAAGGCCAGTCTTATTGGCTGACTTGGCAGCAGAGCTTGCGCCCACAGCTGATGGATCGTTGTATGCAATTACGCCCTTGATATCTGGGTTGTTGTTGAGAAGCTCTGTAGCAGCTGCTTCTCCACCGGCAATGTCATCTGATGGGTTAGACGCGTTGCCTGCAACAGTAAGACCAAAAGCGGTTGCCCACTTCTTTGCCTGTTCGATCGAGTAGACAATCGATGGGACTGCAATTTTGAAGTCCATGGTTCCAACGCTGGCGCCTGCACCAACGAGCTTCGCCATTTGCTCAGCACCCATGAAGGCTGCTTCGCCACGGCGTTGCATGATTTGGCTGTCGTACGAACCGATGTCATCACTGGTGAAGTTTTCATCAATAGAGATGAGCTTGATTCCAGCAGCTTTTGCCTTTGCAAGAGCTGGCTTCATTGAGTTTGGATCCAGTGCGAATACGAAGATTCCATCGACCTTCTGAGCAGTGAGTTGCTCGAGTTGGCTTACTTGGGTATCAACGCTGCCCTTACCGTCAACTTCAATGTAGGTACCACCGAGTTTCTCAGTGGCCATTTTCATTGCCTTACCCATAGTGTCGAGGAATTCATTTCCACCGACTGGATTCATGTAAGCAATCTTGAACTTGCCAGCGGCAGGTTCGTCGTAACCTACTGGCAAGGTGGACTCTGAAGATTCAAATGTCACCGAAGGTGCGGCAGCTGCAGTATCTGCTGGTGCAGCCGCGGAACTATCGGTCGATGAACTTGAGCAACCAGCCAGGAAAAGGGCAAGGCTGACAAGCCCCGCGCCCAGTATTGATTTCTTCTTCATTCAACTTCCTCTCGTTTCGCGGAGCGTGACCCCTGAACAAGTTTGCGTCCGCGTACTGCAAACCCTTCTCCCTACTCAAGAGGGGTTGCCAAGGGAAGTAAAGGACGAGAGACTTTTGTCCCGGTAGATGGAACTTTTGCCCTTCCTAGGGCTTTACCATGGGGCGTGTGTGAGCACGCGAAGGAGGCTCCGATGGAGGCAGGAGAAGCCAAAAGCGTCCTGGCCAAAACCAAGCAAATTCTGATGGCTTTCGATGAATCTGACCTCCACCTCTCTTTGAGTGAGATCGTGGGTCGCACTGGCTTGCCGAAGAGTTCCGCCCATCGACTTTGCAGCGAATTGGTTGACCTTGATTTACTCAAACGCGATAGAAATAAGTACGAGTTGGGAAGATCGCTTTTAGATATTGGGACACAAGTGCGCGCCTATCGACATCTCAGAGCAATAGCAGAGCCTCATCTCTTTGAGCTGTATGCGCGCACGCAAGCCGGTGTACACCTCACCATTCGGGATGGGCTCAAAGTTCGCTACTTATCAAGGATTGTAGGAGCCACAAACAATCATCCCTTCACCAGCGTATGGGGCGAGCGGCCCATCCACTCCACAGCATCCGGAAAAGCTTTCCTCGCATTTTCAAAAGATGGCCCCGATTTATTGAGAGAGCTGGAGAAAAAAGGAATGGAAGCACTCACGCGACGAACTATCACTTCTATTCTGGAGCTGAAGAAAAGTATTAACTCCAGCAAAAATTTTGGGTACGTCTACGAAGAAGGTGAGTCAGCTATAGGGTGGAAGGCACTCGCCGCGCCCGTCTGGGGAGCAAGCGAAGAAGTTTTAGCTACCGTTTCACTTTCAATGAAGGTTGAGCGAAGTGACATAGCAGA
>JBAXIG010000062.1:0-8934 GCA_037138535.1 Actinomycetes bacterium | reverse complement strand
CCCGCTTATGGAATCTCCACGGGCTTCGGCGCACTGGCAACTAAACACATTGATCCTGAGATGCGCGCCCAACTGCAGCGCTCTCTCATTCGTTCGCATGCCGCTGGTTCAGGGGAGCCAGTCGAGAGCGAAGTGGTACGAGCCATGATGGCTCTCCGCCTTTCCACGATGTGCACGGGGCGTACTGGTATTCGCGCCACTACCGCGGATGCGTATGCGGCACTGCTTAATGCCCACATCACTCCGCTTGTTCGTGAGTATGGATCCCTCGGCTGCTCCGGAGATCTCGCGCCGCTCTCCACGTGTGCGCTCGCGGTCATGGGCGAAGGCGAAGTGCGCCTGGAAGACGGCACGGTTGTTGATGCAGCGCAGGCGTTGAAGGGCGCCGGCATTACACCTATTGAATTTGTCGCTAAAGAAGGTCTTGCTCTTATTAATGGAACTGATGGCATGCTCGGCATGTTGATCGTGGCAATTGCTGATATTGATGCGCTGCTTAAGACCGTTGATATCTCGACTGCGATGAGCATCGAAGCACTTCTCGGAACTGATCAAGTATTTGCCGAGGAGTTGCACGCGCTGCGTCCACAATTAGGCCAAGGGCTTTCTGCAAAGAATCTTCGCCACCTTCTAGGAGAATCTCCACTGGTTAAATCACATGCTGGACACGACGACACCCGTGTGCAAGATGCATACTCGCTTCGTTGTGCTCCGCAAGTTGCTGGAGCGGCACGCGACACAGTGGATCATGCGCGGCTCATCGCATCGCGCGAATTGGCCAGCGCTATCGATAATCCGGTGGTGCTTCCGGATGGCCGAGTTCGTAGTAATGGAAACTTTCATGGCGCACCGGTGGCATATGTACTCGACTTCTTGGCAATCGTGATTGCAGACGTGGCATCAATGGCTGAACGTCGCACCGATCGTATGCTCGATAAGTCGCGCTCATTTGGCCTCAATCCTTTCTTAGCCGATGACCCAGGTGTCGATAGCGGTCTCATGATCGCGCAATACACGCAAGCTGGTCTGGTTTCTGAAATGAAGCGCCTCGCATCACCTGCATCGGTTGATTCCATTCCATCTAGTGCGATGCAAGAAGACCATGTATCGATGGGCTGGCATGCGGGCCGCAAGTTGCGTCGTGCTGTAGATGCTTTCGCTCGAGTGATTGCCATCGAGATCATGACCGCAGGGCGTGCCATCGATATGCGTGCACCGCTCCTTCCATCACCGGGCACTGGCGCGGCGCTCAGGGTGCTGCGTACGAAGGTGCAAGGACCCGGAACAGATCGTTGGCTGACGCCAGAGATCGAAGCTACGGTTGAAATGGTGAAGAGCCACACATTACTCACAGCAGTTGAAAGAGAAATTGGAGAACTTGTATGAGCAGCGCTCCCATTGCCGGACCCGGCCCACGCCCTGTCCGGGCCGCGCGCGGCACCACCCTCTCCACTTTGGGTTGGCAACAAGAAGCGGCGCTTCGTATGTTGCAAAACAACCTTGATCCAGAGGTTGCCGAACGTCCGGATGATCTCGTCGTCTACGGCGGCACTGGTAAAGCCGCTCGCGATTGGGCATCTTTTGATGCTCTCGTGCGCACTCTCACCACACTTAAAGCGGATGAAACGATGTTGGTGCAATCGGGTCGTCCGGTGGGCGTGATGCAAACGCATGAATGGGCGCCACGTGTACTCATCGCCAATTCAAACTTGGTGGGGGATTGGGCTACATGGCCAGAGTTTCGCCGGTTAGAAGCGCTAGGTCTGATGATGTATGGCCAAATGACGGCCGGATCCTGGATATACATTGGAACACAAGGAATCTTGCAAGGCACGTATGAGACTTTCTCAGCTATTGCTAATAAGCGTTTCGGTGGCACTCTCGCTGGCACACTTACCCTCACGGGTGGTGCTGGTGGAATGGGTGGCGCACAACCACTTGCTATCACGATGAACGATGGCGTCTGTCTCTGTGTAGATGTTGATTCGACGCGACTACAACGTCGCGTAGACCACCGCTATCTCGATATCTGGTGTGCCGATCTAGACGAAGCGCTTAAGTTGGCACTCGATGCGAAGAAAGCCCGCAAGGCACTAAGTATTGGCGTCTTAGGAAATGCGGCGTCTATTTATCCTGAGTTGCTCCGTAGGGGTGTGGAGATCGACATTGTCACCGACCAAACCTCGGCGCACGATCCGCTCTCATATCTTCCTGAAGGCATTGAAGTAGACGACTGGCGCTTTATGGCTGAAAAGGATCCAGAAGATTTCACATTGCGTGCACGTGCTTCGATGGTGAAGCAAGTGGAAGCCATGGTGGGCTTTATGGACGCAGGCGTTGAAGTCTTCGATTACGGCAATTCCATTCGTGGAGAGGCCAAACTTGGCGGTTATGATCGCGCCTTTGCCTTCCCTGGTTTCGTGCCGGCCTACATTCGCCCGCTCTTCTGCGAAGGTAAAGGACCATTTCGTTGGGCTGCGCTCTCCGGAAATCCGAAGGATATTGCGGCTACCGATAAAGCGGTGCTCGAACTCTTTCCAGATAACGAGCCACTTGCGCGCTGGATGAAGAAAGCCTCCGAAAAAGTGGCCTTCCAAGGTTTGCCGGCCCGTATCTGCTGGCTTGGATATGGAGAGCGTCATCTCGCTGGCGAACGCTTCAATGACATGGTCGCTAAAGGCGAAGTCGAAGCCCCTATCGTCATCGGTCGAGATCACCTTGATTGCGGTTCGGTGGCTTCTCCTTATCGTGAGACTGAATCAATGCTCGATGGGTCAGATGCCATCGCAGATTGGCCATTGCTCAATGCATTAATCAACACTGCTTCCGGTGCTTCATGGGTGTCGATTCATCATGGCGGCGGCGTAGGCATTGGGCGCTCCATTCATGCCGGTCAGGTGAGCGTGGCCGATGGCACCGCGCTTGCGGGTGAGAAATTGCGCCGCGTACTTACCAATGATCCCGGAATGGGCGTCATTCGCCACGTAGACGCCGGCTATGAACTTGCCGAGCAAGTAGCGCAGGAGCGCGGGGTGCGCATTCCTATGCATGAGCACGTACCACTCAACGAGGGATAAAAATGAGTTCTACGGTAGTCACCGGAATCAATGAGTTGGTAACCAACGATCCCACCCTGGGCGACGGTTCACTTTTGGGGATTGTGCGTGATGCCGCGTTTGTGGTTGAAGGCGGCAAAGTTGCGTGGATCGGACCCTCGAAGAGTGCGCCTGCTAGTGATCAAATGATCCAGGCTGCGGGAAAGAGCGTTGTACCTGGCTTTGTCGATAGCCATACGCATGCCGTCTTTGGTGGGGACCGAGTACGGGATTTTGTGGGCCGCATGATTGGGGAAAAGTATGCGGTAGGTGGCATCAAAACCACGGTCGCGGCCACTCGCGAAGCCGGTGTAGATCAATTGCGCGAGCACACTGCCGGAATTGTTCGCGAACTTCGCAGTGGCGGCATCACTACTTGTGAAATCAAAAGTGGTTATGGGCTCGATGTCCTGAGTGAAGCCAAGATTCTTGATGTAGCTAATGAATTTACCAAGGAAGTCACTTTTCTAGGTGCCCACGTAGTGCCTGCAGAGTTTGCGTCCGAGCGCGAGCATTACATTTCACTTGTGATCGGTGAGATGCTTGATATCTGCGCCCCTAAAGCTAAGTGGATCGATGTCTTCTGCGATACCGGAGCCTTCACTCCTGAGGAGTCACGTCGCATCTTGGATGCCGGGATGGCTCGTGGTTTGCTTCCCAGGCTTCACGGAAATCAATTGGGACATACCGGGGGAGTGCAATTGGCGGTCGAAGTAGATGCAGCGAGCGTGGACCATTGCACCTATCTTTCAGACGAGGAGATTAGCTCCCTCGCGGCCTCGAATACGGTGGCCACACTTCTCCCAGGCGCGGAGTTCTCTACTCGTTCACCGTATCCCGATGCTCGTCGACTCTACGCAGCGGGAGCAAAAGTTGCACTTGCCACCGATTGTAATCCGGGAACTTCGTTCATTACCTCTATGCCTTGGGTGATTGCTACGGCGGTACGTGAGATGTATTTCTCGCCAGCACAAGCGTTGCATGCGGCAACTTTCGGTGGCGCACAAGCGCTTCGCCGCACAGATATCGGTCACTTGGGTGTGGGTGCGAGAGCGGACTTCGTCGTTCTTGACGCACCGAGCCATGAGTTTATTGCCTATCGACCCGGAAGTAATCTCATTAGTCGAGTGATTGCTGCCGTTTAGCGTAGTAACGGCCAAGGAAATCTTTCTTAAAGTCCTCGTAATCACCTGATTGCATCGTTGATCTAATTTGATCCACCAATTGCACGGTAAAGAATTCGTTGTGAATAGTTGCAAGCGTAGAAGCGACCATCTCTTTTGCTTTGAAGAGATGATTTAAATAGGCACGGGTATAGTTCTGGCAGGTGTAGCAACCACATTTGTCGTCGATCGGCGTGAAGTCCGTCTTGTAGGCAGCGTTGGAGATATTGAAACGACCATCAGCACCGTATACCGCGCTGGTGCGAGCAACCCGTGATGGCGCTACACAGTCAAAGGTATCCACACCACTCTCTACGGCCACAAAGAAGTCGTCGGGTTCACCGATACCAAGTAAGTGGCGCGGCTTGTTGGGAGTGAGTTCTTCGTTGACCCAGCCCACGATGGTGCCGAGCTCATGTTTATCAAGCGCCCCACCCACACCGAAACCGTCGAAATCTAACTCATTGAGCTCTCTTGCGGCCTTCCGGCGTAAGTCTTCGTACTGGGCGCCCTGAATAACCCCAAAGAGCGCCTGATAGGGCTTGTCGGTGCGTTCGGCAGTGAGTCTTTGGTGCTCAGCGATACATCTGTGCGCCCACGCGTAAGTGCGATCTACAGCTAGTTCCTGATACTTGCGAGTATTCATCAAGGTAGTGCACTCATCGAAACCGAAGATGATGTCGGCGCCTAATTTATGTTGCACCTGCATAGACACCTCAGGGGTGAATCGGTGTAGTGATCCATCTAAGTGTGATTTGAAGGTGACGCCATCATCGTCAACGTGGGCCAGGCGTTCCTTATTCTCGGCAATCACATCATCACGATGGACCATTGAAGTATCCATGGCGAGTACCTTTTTAAATCCCACGCCAAGAGAGAGCACTTGAAAGCCACCGCTGTCTGTGAAGGTCGGGCCTGGCCAATTCATAAAGGCGCCAAGCCCGCCGGCGGCATCGACCACATCAGGACCGGGTTGTAAGTAAAGGTGGTAGGCGTTCGCCAGCAAGGCTTGCGAGCCAAGATCTTTCATCGTTTCTGGAAGAACGGCTTTGACGGTGGCTTTCGTACCTACCGGGATAAAAGCAGGAGTGGCAATCTCACCATGGGGCGTCTTGATGATTCCAGTTCGTGCAAGGCCTTCGTCTTGATGCGTGATGGTGAAGCCAAAGGCTTCGCGGCTATTCTCACTCATCCTTCGAAATCCCATTTCTTTCGAAGCTCTAACCACTCAGTGTCGAGCACGGCGAAGATAAGAGTATCGACCCATTCTCCTTTGATGAATTCTTCGCTAATGAAGTGCGCTTCCTGTCTAAATCCCAGCCGCTCCAGCACCTTTATGGAAGCGGTATTTCGAGGATCGGTGCGCGCTATAACGCGATGAAAACCAACGAGATCAATTCCGTGAGAAATGATGGTAGCTATTGCTTCAGTGGCATATCCCTCACCGCTGAACTCTGGATTAAAGACGTAGCCAATCTCGCCACCCTCATTTACGCCGCTGGTGAACTCGATGCTCACCTGACCGATCAGCCTTCCAGTGCTCTTGAGAGTGACTGCCAAGTTGAGATAGTCGCCCTCTGCTTCTAGTCGGGTGGCTGTCATGATTTTGGTAATGGAAGCACGTACTTGATCACGATCTCTGGGAAACCAAGGGATATAACGAACGACATCTGGGTTGGAGTGGTACTGAAACATGGCTTCTTCGTCCGCCAGTTCCATAGGGCGCAATCGCAGCCGAGCACTCTCCAGGAACATAGATGAATAGTAGAGGGATAGATTAAGAGGGTGATCATTAAGGCGAGCCTGCTCGCACTCACGGTGGGATTAGCCGTATCTATCGTGCCTGCGCCGCCACAAACACTGCCTGCCCCGACGAGCCAAGTCATCACCATCACGGCTGACGGGTCAGGAAAAGCTGTGGGCGCACGGTATGAATTGCGGAGTTCAAAATGGGCCAAGGTGGGTACTACTTTCACCGCGCGAACTTCCACCAAGAGATTAGTAAGCATTGCAGATCGAGTGCGAAACACCGGCACCACTCCGCTAGGAAGTTTTGCTATAGGTGGCGCTTTTGGTTTTGAGGAGAAGCCAATTACCGCGCTTGAGTATCGCCGCGCCACCAGCGCTTCTTGGTGGGTAGCAGATCCGGCATCTCCCTTAGATGACACGTGGCAGGAGTGCGCAAAGAATTGTCCTTGGGAAGCTTCTGAAGGGGAGCGCCTCATTGATCATCGAGACTCCTATTCGTTGGCGATCACCATGAGGACCAACGATCCGGCTCACGCTGCAGCTATCTTCATTCATCTCGATACCGGTAAACCACTCTCGGGGTGCGTCGCAGTATCGCGGCAGACCATGTTGCAGCTCTTAAAGTGGCTCAACCCAAAGGCGTCACCAATGATTCAAATCGTGCAGGCACAGCGCGCTGGCTAGAAATGCGAAACGGGACCTAGCCGAAGCTAGATCCCGTTTCTGGAAGAGATATTAGGCTTGAAGTGCAGCCTGAATTTCAAGAGTCAAGGTTACTTCTTCGCCGACCAAGACACCGCCAGTCTCAAGTGGAGCATTCCACTCAACGCCGAAATCCTTGCGATTAATAACGGTAGAAGCTGAGAAGCCCGCCTTCGTGTTGCCCCATGGATCGGTGCTGGTACCAGCAACTTCAAGATCGAGCACTACCGACTTGGTCACGCCCTTGATGGTGAGGTTGCCATCAACGAGGTACCCACCCTTGCCACCGGTGCGCACCGCGGTCGATGCAAAGCTCCAAGTGGGGTGTGTTTCGATGTCGAAGAATTCGTTGGTACGAAGGTGGTTATCGCGGTTCTCGTCGCGAGTATCAATGCTTGCTGCATCTATTTCTGCGGTAACGCTGGATTTCGTGTTGTCTTCAGCGATAACAAGGTTTCCGGAGAACTTGGTGAAGTGGCCACGTACTTTGCTCACCATGAGGTGGCGTACGGAGAAAGAAATTTCGGAGTGGCTGGGATCAATGGCCCAGGTACCCGCTGCGATGGTGTTGCTCATATATATTCCTCATCTGTTCTGGTGGTATAGATTGTTGAATGTTCAACTAAAGTAGCGTAAAGTAGTTGAAGATTCAACTTTCGAGACTCTGAGGTGGTTCACATGGCAAAGGCGACCGTGGTGGCGCCGCCCCGATGGCTCACACCTGCGGAGATGGAAGCTTGGCGGGCTTACATCCTCACCAGTCGCCGCCTCATGGAGATCCTTGAGCAAGCGCTCAATGACCATGACCTCTCGATGGCCGATTACGAAGTACTGGCTCAACTCTCTGATGCCCCCGAGCGGAGAATGAGAATGAGTGAACTGGCTGAAGCTGCGTTGCTCTCGCGCTCACGGCTTTCACACCGGATGAAAGTGATGGAACAAGCAGGGCTCATTCGCAAAGAAGAGTGCCCCGATGATCGACGCGGCGCGTTTGCTGTGATGACCGAGAAGGGCTGGGAAGCCATCGTGGCTGCTGCCCCCGACCACGTAGCAAGCGTTCGTCGAGTATTTACCGACGTGCTTACCTCGGCTGATCAGCAAATGATCTCCCGATCCTTTACTACCATTCAGAATTTACTGAAGAGCGACACCTGTAATAGTTAATCAGCCAGGCTAGGGGGCTGCGAGGGTCAGAATCTCCGCGCCATCTGAAGTTACCAAGAGTGTGTGTTCAAATTGTGCGCTCCATTTACGGTCTTTCGTGACTACGGTCCAGCCGTCCTGCCATATCTCATAGTCGATACTTCCCAGGGTGAGCATCGGTTCAATCGTGAAAGTCATGCCCTCTTCAATGATTGTGTCGTGATACGGGGCGTCAAAGTGCGGCACGATGAGCCCACTGTGAAAGGCCGTATTGATGCCATGTCCGGTGAAGTCTTTGACCACTCCGTATCCAAACCGTCCGGCATAGGCCTCAATCACTCTGCCGATGACATTGATCGCTCGCCCAGGTTTGACCGCCGCGATAGCTCGATCGAGCGCTTCTCGAGTCCGCTCGATCAGTAACTTTGCCTCCTCGCTGATATCGCCGACAGGGTAAGTGGCGTCAGTATCTCCGTGCACACCATGTATGTAAGCAGTGATATCAATGTTGAGAATGTCGCCATCTTCCATGCGAGTCGAATCTGGAATGCCGTGGCAGATAACTTCATTGAGAGAAGTGCAGAGAGATTTGGGGTAGCCGCGATATCCGAGAGTTGAAGGGTAGGCGCCGTGGTCGAGCAAGTACTCGTGACCGATGCGATCGATCTCATCAGTGGTCACTCCGGGGGCAACTGCTTTGGCCGCTTCGTTCATCGCTTCGGCAGCAATGCGACCCGCAATGCGCATTTTCTCCACGATCTCCAGGCTCGGAACGTGCCCAGCTTTATGGAGAGTGGGGCCCTTCCTCCCTACGTACTCCGGGGCATTGATAGCAGCCGGAACTATGCGCCGCGGGGAGAGAACTCCCGCAGTAAGTGCATTTCTCATGTGCCCATACAAGCAGAAAACCCCGCCACTTTCGTGGCGGGGTTTTCTGATAAGGATTTACTTAGCGGCCTTCTTGGCTGGACGCTTCTTTGCTACGCGCTTCTTAGCAGCACGCTTCTTGGCTGGAGCCTTCTTCGCAGCAGCCTTCTTCGCTGGGCGCTTCTTGGCTACGCGCTTCTTTGCAGCCTTCTTCG
>JBAXIG010000061.1:0-9175 GCA_037138535.1 Actinomycetes bacterium | reverse complement strand
GCAACGCCATGGGCGGCGGCGCGTTGTTCACGCACCCCACCTTCCCAGAGCTTGCTGTGATCAAAGACTGCATCGGGATTAATTGCATTTGCGCGGATCCCTGCGCTGCCAGCTTCCAGCGCGGTGATGCGCATCAGTTGCAGCATTCCTGCTTTGGTGACCGAGTAGCCGCCGAAGCCAGCGCCCGGCGCGAAAGCGTTCTTGCTCGCAATGTATACAAGTGAGCCGCCCATCCCTTGGGTGCGTAGGGCGCCGAGGGCTTCCTTGGTCAGCAGGAATGCGCTCGTGAGGTTGATTTCCAAACCGCGACGCCATTTGTCAGCCGTAAGATCTGCGAGCGAATCAGAAACCCCAATTCCTGCGTTGACAACCACGCCATCGAGTCCACCAAAGTGCGCAATGGTTTCTCGGACAGTGCGTTGCACGGTGGATTCATCAGATTGATCACCTAGCAGCATGAGTGGTTCTGGAGATTTCTGCGTTGCGAATTCAGCGATCACATCATCCAGACCCTTGCGATCGACATCTGCCAAGGTGACGCTGGCACCAAGTCTTCCTAATTCAAGAGCGATCCCGCGACCGATACCGCTGCCGGCTCCGGTGACGATGAAGATACTTCCAGCGAATTTCGCCGGAACGGGTTTTGATTGCAATTTATAAAGTTCCATCGGCCAATAATCGAAACGAAAGATCTCTGACTCGGGAATGGTGGAGGCGCTCCCGAAGGCATCGATCACGCGAGCCGCGACGCTATGCGTATGGAAAGCGATATCAGCGAGCATGGAGCCTTCAGCGCGAGTAGCACCCGCGGTGATCGCGCCCACTCCAGGAAGAAGCAGCACTTTTGGATCGTTGCCGTGACTGACGTAACCCTCCGGCAGGTGTGACTTATTTCGCTCGAAGTAAGCCACGTACTCATTGCGGTAATTCTCAATAGTTTTTGCGGGCTCTTTGACGTCAACGAGAGCAGACTTGGGGCGGATGCGGAGCATATGATCAGCGCTAGATACGCCAGCTGCCACCACGGCAGCCGCGTCTGGGCGTGAGGCCACTTCTTTCAGACGTGAATCAGTGCGCAAGATTTGTTTCTTGCCCAGAGCTCCACGAAGTGACAGCAGAAGATTGGCGTACTCCGCGACGGGCATATCTGCATGATTGAAGTTCGACTTGGGCCGAGTAGTGAGTGAATCTAAGTACTTGTCTGCACGTGCTACGGCATCGTGCGTCTTCTTCAAGCAGACTTCGCTTGATTCATCCCAGACCACAAGTCCGTGATTAGCCAAGATGACACCTTCGGCGTCGCCTAGCTCACCCACAATCTTGGAGAGTGAAAAACTAGGACGCATCCAATCGACATACGCAAATCCATCGCCCAATGCTTCGCGGACAGCACGTGGGCCATCCGGGTGATTGGTGAGTGCGCAGATCGCGTCGGAGTGCACATGGTCGATGTGCTTCGCGGGTAAGAACGCGTGGAGCAGCGTTTCGATGGAGGGGCGACGTGAGGTCGGATCAACGAGGGCACGCGTGACGTAGTCGGTCATGGTCTCGTCGTCTAGACCTTCGAGCTGACGAAGTGCTAGCAGTTCTTCCAAATAAAGCGCTGGATAGTCGCGTGCTACGGCGTATTGCATGTCAGCGCCGGATCCCTTAACCCAGAGCACGTCGCGCATGCGACCAAGATGATCGGTGAGATCGCCTTTGCTGGAGGTGTTACCGCCCCCGAAGACGACTAATGACTGGTCGGCGCCGATGGCCTGTGAGCGAGAGACGAGCTCTTGTAACGGAATAGGGATACTCATGCGGCGCTCCCAGCGTTGAGGTCCTCGCCTTGGGCGATTTCATAAACTCGCTTCTCGGTAACAACCGCAGCGATATAGCGCGCAGGTGTCACGTCGAACGCCGGGTTGTACGAAGTGGCGCCCGGGGGAGTGGTGCGCACGCCAGCGAAGTTGCAAACCTCTGCATCGTTTCGAAACTCGATATGAATTTCTTTTCCCGTCTTCATCGAGCGGTCAACGGTTGACTCAGGAGCGACAACCATGAATGGAATGCCCGCGGCGTTGCACGCAAGGGCCACACCTAAAGATCCGATTTTATTTGCACTATCGCCATTAGTCACAATGCGATCTGCACCAATGAGTGCCCCATCGATTTCACCCGTCATAATCGCCATGGCAGCAGCGCCGTCGGGAAGCACTTTGTAGGGAATGCCCTCTTGGTCTAATTCCCAAGCAGTAAGTCGCGCACCTTGAAGAAGTGGACGGGTCTCGTCAGCAAAAACTACTTCAATGCGGCCGCGGGCCGCTAGTTCGCGAATCACTCCGAGCGCGGTCCCCCAGGCGGTGGTAGCAAGTGAGCCAGTATTGCAATGGGTGAGGAGGCGAAGCGGGCGATCTCCCACTTTATTGAGCCACCAATCCGCACCAAGCTTGCCCATGGCGTGATTAGCGGCTTCGTCTTGTGCGGCGATCTGTTGTGCAGCAGCAAAGACCACATCGCGTCCTTGTGACACGAGTGGGCGCACTTTATCGACGGCCCATGCAAGGTTCACTGCGGTGGGTCGGGCATTTCGAATTGAGTCAATTGCCTCATCGAGTTGAGTGGGGCTCCAACTTTCGCGGATGCCTTGATCCATCGCTAAGACAACGCCGAGCGCACCGGCCACTCCGAGAGCGGGGGCGCCACGTACTGCGAGTCGTTGAATGGCATCGACTAAGACTGAGACCGTGGTGATTTCGATGCTCTTTACCTCAGTGGGGAGCAACGTCTGATCGAGTAGCACCACGGCACTGTTACGCCATTCGATAGTTCGTGGAACGCTTGACATCTCTACCCCTCGAGTTAATAGTTGTCCTACAACTTGAATGAGAGGCTACTCACGCCCATGGCGTTGTCAAGAGTTCGTTCAGGAATATCTCTGCCGTCCATAATCGGCGGGCGGGGCTCCTTGGCGACTCAGATCAGGGACCATTTACGGACCCGAATCTTGACGCACGAGTGGAATGAAGGAAAGAAAATCCCTAGTGAGTTTGACCTCGCGGGGCAGTATCACGTCTCCCGGGTGACCGTGCGAACCGCCCTCAAAGCCCTTGAAGCTCAAGGGTTGCTAGATATCAGGCATGGTTCAGGTGCCTACGTGGCAAACTTTGGCTCTTCCATTCGCGCTGGCCTCCAAGAACTCCGCTCGATTACCGACACCATTCGCGAAATGGGTTTTGAGCCGGGGATGACCCACCGTGTAGTGAAGCGCCGTGGCGCCACTGCTGATGAGGCGCTTCGGTTGCAGATCGCCGAAGGTGCGCCCGTGCTTTATATGGAGCGCGCCATTCTCGCCGACGACGAAGTGGTCGCCTTCTCATATGACGCGGTGGCGATTCGCGACCTTCCCGAGGAGAGCATCGGCGAAATGGGTAAAGGCAGCGTCTTCGGTGCCTTTGCCAAGCTGGGAATCTTCCCGGTGCGCGCACTCGCGGAAATTCACGCAATCAGCTCCATGGACATCGGGTGGGGGAAGGGACGTCCCAATTCAGGGCTCTATTTACTTTTGAAGCAGTTGCACTTCTTGCGAGATGGCGTCCCGGTAATGGCCAGTGATTCTTACTTTGTGGAAGGTCGCTTCCAATTCGTGATCCATCGGACTCTTTAGGGGTGCATCAACCCTCAATAATCTTATTTTGGACGGCTATCTTGAGGGTTGAGTGAGTGGTTCCCGGGCACACCTATCCCGATATTTCTCTACATGCGGTACTTTGCCAAAGTGAAGCGCCTCTGGGTACTTATCTTGATTTTTTCGATGACCCTCGGGCTGCAACCGACGGGTGCGGCCGAGCGCTGGACGAGCGCCCCCCAAGTGGGCCAGGGATGTTCGACAGATCAAGCGGATAAGACCTTTTGGATTCCACCACTTCACCTGATCTGCAAAGTGGTGGGCGGTAAAGGGACTATCGCCCTTGACCCCCGAGTGATCCCAGATGAACAATTCGAGCCGCCCTTTCCAGCCACAGTCGATACGCAGGGTTTCTTGGCCCAGGATTCTGACGAACTAGTCCGGATGTCGTCTTCGCTCTTAAATTTCACGACTACTCCTTCAGACACTGCCACCATGTTGGCGATGAAAGACACCGTCACTGCTGTAGTGGCTTGTACTTCCGCCTCTGATCCAGGATGCACTTTTACGCGACTTCAAAAATACCGTGCCACGTTGCCGCGCTGCACTTCTGACATAGATACCAACTGCATCGTCGGAATTGCGGCCAAGAATTCCGACGGTAAAGATCTAGCCGTCTCTGATGCGACTTACTTCCCTGCGAAGGGGATTCAGAGCTACTCCGGTGATCCCGCATTGAATTTGCCAACTGGAGCAACTTCGACACTGATTCATATTCCAGGAGCGCCACACGACGGCGGGGATCTCTATTTAATCAAAGCCGAAATGATTGGTAACCGCACTTCATTAAATCGTCCGGATCTTACTTTCCAGACCGATCGTTTTCAGGCTGGGATTTTTGCGGTGAAGTTACGCGATATTCAGCTCACCCAGCGATTCGGGATGTCTACAAATGCTTCTGATTACACCACTCTTGGGATGGAATTGGGTGGCGATCAGGTACCTGGCTGCGTGGGCCACTCTGAGACTCAATGCGCTGAACCGTACCCCCTTCCAAGTAATATCAAATTTGGTGTGAAACTTCGATTTGAAAAAAAGATGACAGGTTGGCTGCATGCCCGTCTTGATCAACCTGATGCGAGCCTCACCACCGGAACTAATGGGAATTCCTTACTGAACGTCTCCGGCTACTCCGTAAAAGTCCCGGTACTCGCGGTGTGGAAGAAGAACAGCGAACTCACCGAGGCACTCAATACATTTTATGCTGCCAGGTCTCGAACTGGATCGACTTATTACGGTTCGGCTGGTGGCCCAATGTCTACGATTGCCCTTTTACATAATGCGAACAATGGATTCGGAGAAGACGAGATGACGGAATTTCTCGGCTGGCTTCCGCTCTCTTCGAATCAAGCATCTGCCTTGCCTACGGCGTGGACTGTGCGAACGATGACTAACAATTCCCCCACCGTGAACTCTCCTTGCATTAAGTCGGCGCCAAATCTCGTTGGCTTAGTGACCACAAATGCCACACAATATCTTGATGGACCTCCTTCCTTTAATCTTGCGAGCCAATCTCTGGATTACAAGGTTGCGGCACCGCACTTAACCCCTAAGGGCGATGTCTTTCAGGGAGAATACAATCTTCTCCTCCGCTCAGATGTGGCCCGGTGCCTTTATGGGTTTAGTAGCGCTCCGATAAGCGCAACAGTCTCCGTGCTCTCTGAAAGCGGAACAGCGAGCGTGCAAACTCAATCTCTGACTGAGAAGGATGGGTGGCTCTCGCTGTCAGCTTCCGGCTTTACGTTCTCGAGCCCCACGATCCGAGTTACGTTGGCGCAGGCCAAAACCGAACCGGCTATCACCGTAGCTCCGACACCGGTAAAGCCAGTCGTGAAGAAAGTTACGATCAAATGTGTGCGCGGAAAGACGCTTAAATCAATTGTCGGAGTGAACCCCAAGTGTCCGGTGGGGTATACCAAGAAGGGATAGTCGCGGGAGGGGTAAAAGTAAGGTGTAGATAAACCTCCGGCGCGTCGGAGTACTGACGGGTATAGTCATTAGTAGAAACACCGAGGAGGCAGTTATGGAAATTACCATTCACGCCCGCCACGCAGGCCTCGCAGAAGATTTTAGTGAGACTGTTAAGTCCAAGCTCAAAACGATGGATCGCTTCAACGTAGTAATTGAGCGAATTGAAGTAGAAGTTCTTCACGAACAGAATCCCAGGCAAGGGAAGGAATCTCACCGCGTGATTCTCACCTCGCGTGGAGCTGGTCCGCTCTTGCGCGCTGAGAGCGCGGCCTTCAACGATCTGGCAGCCTTCGATTTGGCAGTTGCTGAAGTGGAACAACAGATTCGAAAAATTCACGAGCGAACCAAAGATCATGGCCGTGACTCGTTAAAGTTTCGTGCCTTGGCCAAGGATTAATTCTTTGGGCTCTATCCGCAATTGGTCGGCGCTGGTGCTGTCATCGTTGGCGATAGCAGGTTGCTCAACTTCAGGAGTGCCTCGGGAAGAAGCCAGCCCCTCCGCTTCCGCTGCGGTAAGCGCTGACCCGTCTCCGGATGCGACTGCTCCTAGGATTTTTGTTGTTGATTGCATGGAGTATGTAGAGGCTCCGAAAGAATTACAGTTGTACTGCGCCGATGGAGGCCAACAGCTATCGAAGATTATGTGGGCTTCGTGGTCGGCGGAATCAACATTCGGTTTGGCAACTTCCACAAAGAACACGTGTGATCCGGATTGCGCTAGCGGAAACTACGATGTTCGAATTGCGACTTTGCTCCTCTCTGAGCCCATAAAGACGTCCAACGGTCGCAAGGTCTTCACGAAAATTGCTTTGAAATATGACCGGCCGCTAAGTGATGGGCAATCTGAGGAGTACCTTGAACTCCCCACAGAACTCACGCCCTAGTAAAGTCCTGGGTTTACCCTACGACCTATAGAGAAGTGTGCGTTAAGCGCCATAATTGAGCCATGGAGCAATTAAGAGTGGTCCTCGTAGAGGACGACGACTTCACTCGTGGGCTCCTCAGTACGTCGCTCTCTGCGCACGGGGTGATCATCATCGGGTCTGCGGCGAGTGCGAGCGAAGGACTCAAACTCATCTTGGATCTCCTTCCTGACGTGGTACTTCTTGATCTCAATCTCGGCAAGGGTCCGAATGGATTGGATCTTGCGGCCACCGTCAGGCAACGCGCCCCACAGGTCGGAATTGTGATGTTGACCAGCATCGAAGACCCGCGATTACTCGGTCCGAATCTTTCTCAAGCGCCTGCAGGAGTTGAATTCTTGATCAAGCGCGAGATGGGCGATATTCAAAAAGTTGTGGTGGCACTTGAAAACGCTAAGAGGGCTGCCGCCGCTCCTCTGGGTGATCGCGTCCGCCCGGCCGGAGTCCCACGTGTAAAAGAATTCACCGATTCACAAATTGAGACCATGCGGCTTGTCTCGCTAGGGCACACCAATAGCCAGATTGCCTCGCGCCGTGCGGTGAGTGAAAAGTCGGTTGAGCAGATGATCTCCCGAATCTTCGGCCAAATGAGTTGGCCAATTATCCCAGAGGGTCAGAATCAACGCGTCTCGATCTCGCGTCTTTACTACCGCCTCATGGGAGGCGCGCCATCACATGACTCAAACTGAAACCCACATCCTCGATACACTTGGCGGCAGGCGGGCGATCATGATCTGGCCGGCTCTGCTCCTCCTTCCGCTCATTCTTTTCTCGGTAGTTGCACAACGTGCAGATTTCTCTGATTCAAAGAACGTGAGCCTCTGGATTTGGGCTTCGGTGATTGGAACTATCGGCGCAGCCGCGGTGATAATCACCGCCAAATACACCTACTTTAGAAATAGCCATCTAGAACCGCGGTCATACCAGAGTGTTCTCTTCGTTGGAGCGTTAGCCGGTGCGGTGAAGGGATTTGGTACCGGTTATGCGAGTTATCGATTCGAACTCATCGGACATTTGCATGCTGTTTCAGAAATCGTTGGTCGAACTATTTCATCAGCAATCATTGGTGCCTTCGCGCTCTTCATCACCGCCCTCGTTTTCACTATGCGTGATCGATATCAAATTGAACGTAGGAAACTTATTCTCGAGAAGTTAGCCCTCGAGAGTGGGGAACGGCGAGAGAAGGAGATGCTTGATAACCTCGGTATGTTCCTAGGGGTGAATGGTGCAGCGACTTTTACCGCGGAGATTGCCCAAATCAAGAGCGAACTCACTTCCTTGCAAGCAGGCGGAATTCAGGATGACTGGAAGCAGATCTCTGATCGCATTGAACGAGTCGCGCGCGACTATTTTCGACCTCTCAGCCACTCGTTATGGGCGCAGCCTGATTTAGAGATACCAAGTGTTTCTATTGCTGAGGTCTTCGGCAGAGCTTTCAGACTTGCACCGTTTCACCCATGGGCCCCCACAATGTTGACGGTACTCCCCACTCTCCTCACCAATACAGTCGATCTTGGTACGCGGATATATGAAGTTCTTATTGTGGGAGTTACCACTTTTTTTGCCTTCAAGCTAGCAAACAAAATTCAGAGCCGCTTTACACGATTCCGGGGAAGGGCGGCAGGTTTTCTCATCGCCGGGATCGCTTTCTTCGAAGCATTTGTTGTCTTAATAATTTCTACGACCGCTTGGCCAGAGACTCGTAGTTCGGCAATCAATATCTTTATCTGGATTCCGTTGGTAACTATTGTCGCCTCAGTAATTCGAGTCGCACTTGCTGTTCAAGATGATCTCAATCGCGAACTTCGTGAATCTATTGATACCGTGCGTCTTGAATCGATTTCAAATGCACATCAAAGATCCCTCCTCAGTCGCGAGCTAGCACAATATGTTCATGGCGGAATTCAATCCCAATTACTGACGCTCTCTGCCATCTTGAATTCAGCGCAAGAATCGGGAGATCAAGAGCGGGTCAGTAGCGCGATCTCGGCGGCTCTCGACGTTCTCAATAATCCTCCTCAGGAGACAGAGGGTTTTCCGGCATCGCTTCACGAAAGTGTGGAAGTGGTAGCCCTTCGGTGGCGGGACTTTCTCTCAATTGAGCTATCTCTTTCTGGCGAGGATGTAGTGGAGCCAAAGGTTGCAGTGATTGCGCAGGCAGTCGAAGAAGGAATCACTAATTCATTTCGACATGGCAAGGCTACGAATGTCACGATATTGATCGAGCGAAAGACATTTTCACTGTTGCTTTCAATTATCGATAACGGTGTTGGACCGAGTGGTGGGATATTTGGAATTGGGAGCCAAACATTTGACTTACTCACTGGAGGGAATTGGTCTTTGAGCGCAAATGCCTCTAGTGCTCCCGGCTCGACTTTGACTTTGGAGGTAACTCTTACTTCGTAGGTGGCAAAAATCTTTGCTCTGGGAGTGAGTTAGCTCCATCGATAACAATCATCTGCCCAGTGACATACGCCGCCCCTGGAGTACATAACCACGCAACCGCACTTGCCATTTCATCTGGAGTACCAGCTCGTCCCAAGGGCGTAGCTGCGCTATGGAGCGCCTCTGATGGAGTTTGCGACTCGGTGGCCACCCATCCAGGAGCGAT
>JBAXIG010000060.1:0-9405 GCA_037138535.1 Actinomycetes bacterium | reverse complement strand
CCTGCTTGGAGGTTTATGGGTTCTTCTTGATACGACCGTCGAGCGCAGGCACCGTTACTTGGTAGCCAGTAATGGCCGGAGATGCTGTGGGGGCCTTCCATGAGACAAGGAGTCCACCAACTTGTGGCGTAATTGTCAGGCCTGATGGCGCATCTGGCCGTGCGTATGCCGTTTCAGCACGTGACGACTGAGCAAAGTTGAGCGCTCCGGTGATGGCAAGAGCGAGGGCAAGAAAGGGTATGAATTTCTTCTGGGTAATAGTCATGAGCCTATCTATGACCACTCGTGAGAACTCAGAGTTGAGCGGAGATTACATAATCTGAAACAGAAAGTGAATTCGAAGTATCTTCGTACCCGGGGAAAATTCTCAAAGAGGGAGAAATCTATTTCGGTCTTCCGCGGTGCCAGCAGAGTGCAAGAGATCAAACTCACCGGAGCGCCGTTGCCAATGATTGGCTGATAGCAGGCGTGAGATCCCAGCTAAATTCACAGTGCGTTTCAGATCTTCTGAGTCAAAGGATGGTTCAACGGGACCCAGATGGTCAAAGACTGAGGTAGCTATGACTAGCCGCTCTTCCTCCTCAAAGATCTCAACGAGACGTCCCTGTTGAGGCCAATCAATATTGGAAGCGGTTTGTACGTGCCAAAAACCACGCGCTCCATCGGTATTCCCCACGAGGTCGGCTTGGTGTTGATGATTATGTCCAGCAAGCCAGAGAATCACCGATGAGTGCGTAGAAAGTAAGGAGACCAATTCATCCTCACCGACTCGAGGTTCTACGCCATCAGGCGCATAGAGATTGAAGAGTGTCGGGGCTGGGTGATGGGAGAGGACTACCACATACTTCGAATCAAGTCCGTTCTCATTTTCCGTGAGAAGCGACTCCAGCCATCGGAATTGCGCGCGATCAATTGATCCCTGCCATCCTCCGTGGATATTTACGGTGTCGAGAGATACAAGTCGGATTTGCCCGACATCTCGAACCCAATACTTTTCGCCAGAAACCAGGTTCTCTGCCCCGAGACCGTGGTCGTGATCGCATTCTGTATGAAGCGTTGCCCAGGTGAATTCATCATTAAAGGCCCTGCCGGGATCGGGCTCCTGATCAATAAAAGTTCCGTTACTTAGGTCAGGACTCACAATGGGGCCAACTGTGGCAGGAGTTCCAAAGGCCTCCATCAAGTCGAGATCCTTTGGTAACTCGACGAGTCTCTTGCCCCCGATGGCGTAATTATTTAGCGTTTCTGAGGGTGGCACGCTCCCTTGGATCAGCGCGTCATGATTTCCGTGAGTGGAGAACCAATGGTGACGAAGACCCGGTGCCGCAAAAGATTGGCGGACAGCTTTCGTTAGACCTGGAATTGTTGGAAAGCCATAAAGTGATCGAGGGAAATCGTCTTCCTCCCCCGCAGGCGTACCTTCGGGATTCCAGTAACTCCTGTCGTAATGTTCACCCTCTCCCGCCGCAACGCCCTCCCATATTAAATGGTCTCCAGAGTCCGGATGCAATGTTCCACCATGAAGAAGCGTGAGATACCAATCCAGTTCGTTGCCCTGTGCGTTATCGGTAACATCTCCAGTAATGACAACAGCATCAATCGGTCTTTTACTGAAAACAGATTCGAAAAGATTGATTTTACGTACCATTGCATCAACTGTTTGAGTGGAGAGAATCTCTTGTGCTCTGTACGCACCTACCAACTTAACGAGAGCTGAAAATGGATGGTGCGGATCTGCGAACCGGTCTAATAATTCCATTCTTGCAGGTGATTGCGCATCGCAGATATGAAGATCTGAGATATGAACGAGGGAAACAAGTGACTTGGCTTTTGCCGACGGTGGACTCCCGATCAACGCCTCTCCCGGAGCCAAGGTGAGGTCTCGCCAACCCTTTTCATTTGCTGCACCCACTGACATACGAAGGTGTTGCGTATCAAATTCATGCATGCTCAGCCATCACCTCAGACGCTGTTACTTTGAAGGAGATGTGTTGACCAATTTCGAGGTGTTTTACATCTGAGCTTGCGATATTGATATGGATAAGTGGCGAGCCCTCGACGGCGACGCCTAGTTTCGTCAAAGGACCGAGGAAAGATTTAAGAGCAATCAGCCCACGCGTCGCTTCAGGGTCGTTCTCCGAAGTCAAGATCAAAGTTTCAGGGCGAATAATTGCCGTGATCTTTGTACCCAAAGCAAAGGCAGATACCGCACGGGTAAGTGAAATGGTTTGATTGAGAATCCTTGCAACACCTGCAGCACTCACTTCCCCTGATATTCTATTTGCCAGCCCCACAAAGGATGCGACAAATGGTGAAGAAGGGTTTGTATAAAGCTCAATTGGCGTATCGATTTGCTCTAGTTTCCCATGGTTCATCACACCTACCCGGTCAGCGATCGACATCGCTTCTTCCTGATCGTGAGTCACAAAGAGAGTAGTAATGCCTAGGTCTATTTGGATTCGCCTAATCTCTTCCCGAATCTGGCCACGCACCTGAGCGTCTAGGGCCGAAAGTGGTTCATCGAGTAAGAGTACGGTCGGCTCAATTGCAAGCGCGCGAGCAAGCGCAACTCGTTGTTGCTGCCCCCCGGAGAGTTGATGTGGAAAAGCTTTTGCTTTGCTGCCAAGTTCGACGAGGGTGAGCATCTCAGCTACCCGCTTACTTCGATCTCGTGCGGCCATTTTTCTTGCCCGCAATCCGTACTCAATGTTCTCTGTCACGTTTAGGTTTGGAAAGAGAGAGTAGGACTGAAAGACCATGCCCATATCTCGCTGATGGGCTGGAGTCTCGTTGTATCGCACGCCGTTGACAGTAAGGCTCCCCGTGGTCGAGTACTCAAGTCCAGCAACGATTCGAAGTGCAGTGGTCTTTCCGCAGCCAGAAGGTCCGAGTAATGCCACCAATTCACCAGGATTAACCTTGAGGTCTAATCCGTCGAGGGCTTTCACTTGTCCAAAGAACCGACTCACTCCGTTCAGTTCTAAAGTGCTACTCACGCGACCGTGTGCATTTGTCATAACAGGACTCCTTCATCTTCGCTTTCTAGCGATTCGGGCTTTGTCCCTCGTCGGGAAATAAGTGAAATAGTGGCCAGAAGTGCTATTGCGCCGACGAAACTAAAGACTGAAAGGGCAATAGCACCGAGGATGTTGGACTGGGCGGCTCCAACTGTCCAGGTGGGAAAGGTCTCCCAATGCAAGAGGGAAGTGATGGTGAACTCGCCAATACCTAGAGCAAATGCCAGGAAGAGCGCCCCTAGGATTCCGCTGCGGATCGCTGGAACTATCACCTTAAGAATTGTGGCCACCCACGACGCCCCCAAACTCCTCGAAGCTTCAACGAGTGTCTTAAGTGGGACTGTTTGCAGAGAGGTGTCAAGGGCCCGGTATGTATATGGGAGCGCGATGATGGCGAAGAAGAAGACCAGTTCATACTCTGAGTTTTGCACGAACTCAGGCATGGCCACTTGGGCACCTATAGCAAGCGAGACCACGGGAATAATGAGCGGGAGGATGCAGAGGAAATCAACGAGTGGTTTGTAGCGTTGCGCTTTCAAGTTCAGGAAAACCATCGTGGGAACCATGAGTACCAAACTCAATATTCCAGCAAGGGCAGCCAACTTAAGTGAGGTGAAGAGGTTCGGATAAAACCCATCTTGCTCAAGGAGCCAGCGATAGTTTGCTAGCGAGCGACCCTTTCCCGCTTCTCCGCGGAAACTGTACGTGGCAGCAGCAAAGAGTGGAAAGACAAATATTAGTAGCGAGAGAAAAGCTGAGGCACCGATCAAAATCCATTTGAATGGAGAGATCTTCATGATTGCCGCCATTTAGCAGCACTTTTTTGCGCCCAAATATAACCAACCATGGCGACGCCAGCCACGATGATCATTCCGACTGCGAGTGCATCTCCTAGGTTTTGCTGGTCTGACACTACGTTTCCATCAACAAGTGTGCCGATGATAATCGGGACGAGCGGAACCGTACCAACCGTCAATGCCCGCGCAGTTGCATATGCTGAGAATCCGCCAGCAAAAAGAAGAAAGAAAGCACCGATAAAGGATGGCATGAGCATCGGAATGGCTACACGACGCCAATAAGTTAATTGCGTAGCACCAAGATTGGTACTTGCCTCTAGCCACTCTTTGCGCAGCCCGCCGATGGCCGGCTTAAATACCAAGAACATGAGCGGAATCTGAAAGAAGGAGTAGACCATGACTACGCCAGTAAAGGAAAATATGGTGAAGTGCCCGGCGTAAATGTCCCAACCTAAAGTTTTTAGCACTCTAGTTACTAGTCCTTCAGTGCCAAATGCTGCGATAAACATGAAGGCCAAAGGAACACCGCCGGAATTAGCAAACACTGCAGATATCGAATCAAGCACAGCGCTGAACCTTCCGGTGGCATAGCGAACGACAACAAAAGCGAAGAGCGCACCGAGAAGTGACCCGATAACTGATGTGACGAGTGAAAGCTTGATGCTGGTGACGAATGCATGGAGATATGAGCCGTGTAGCAGTGGGGTGTAGTTAGAGAACGTCCATTCACCTTCATTACCTCTGAGTGATCTAAGAGTCACTGCAAGAACGGGCCAAATCAAGAAGTAGCCAGTGAAAGCAAAGAAAGGGAGTAGTGGAAACACTTGGGATCCAAGTCGACCGCCTTGAGCCGTTTTAGGTGTTTCCACTACTCCACTTTTCATATGATTTTCGTTATTAGTTGCCTGCGATTGCTGGCCACTGCGCCTTGAGCAGTGTCTTTGCAGCATCCTGCTGTGCAACAGTTGGAGTGATTACCTTGACACCCTTTGGAATGCCGTAGCCTTCGGGCGCCGTGACATTGGTCTTCTTAGCGACCATGGCATCAAACGTGATAGGCAGTGCACCACCGAGAATCCAGATGTTCTGTCCACCCATGATGGATGAGAAGATCTTGGAGCCGGTCATGCCCTTTGTTGAACCGATGGTCATTGAAGTCTTGCCATTGTTCTGTGAGAACAGAAACTCAGTCCAGAGACGAGCAGCTGCTGGGTGTGGCGCGTTGAATGGAATAGCCATTACGTAGGGAGTTCCCTTGATGACTGCATCAGAAGGAATGACGTACTTGACGGTCTTTCCAGCCTTCGCGGCTGTGGCTACTGCTCCCGGACCGTTGAAGGACCAAGAGAACGCGACTTTGTATGCACCGGCAAGGAAGTTCTGCCCATTAGCTAATGCAGTCACGAAGTTGCCTGACGTCTTGAGGGACTTAAAGTAGTCAACCCCTGATTGCACACTGTCAGGTGACCCGCCTGATGCCAAGTTAGCTGCGAAGACAGACATGAGGGCCTCTTGAGCACCGGATGGATCTCCACCTATTGCCACCATGTTTTTGAACGATGGATCTTTCAGATCAGCGAAAGACTTTGGTGCCTTAGGAATTGAGGTGTCATATGAAAGAGCCATTACACCTGCATAGTCGCCATACCAACGACCGGCTGGATCCTTGTAGTCGGCAGTGATATCCGCCCAGTTCTCAACCTTGTACGAAGTGAAGAGGTTTGTATTGTCAAGAGCATAGGTAATACCGACATCAACTGCGTCGGGAACCTTTGACGCTGGTGCGGTCTTCACAGTTTGAATTTCGTATGCAGATGAACCATCTGGGTTGTCGTCTGTGATTTTGATTCCGAATGCCTTGGTGAAAAGGTCCATTGCTTCGCCGTAATTTGCCCAGTCGCGAGGAAGGGTAATGACGTTAAGCTTTCCCTCTTTTTGAGCAGCCTTCACGAGTGCGTCCATACCACCGCACGCCTTAAGGTTTTGGCACTTTGAGAAATCTTTGCCTGCTGCTGTGGAAACTGAAGATGTTGCCACCAATGAAGC
Source organism: Actinomycetes bacterium (assembly GCA_037138535.1). Classification (GTDB taxonomy): domain Bacteria; phylum Actinomycetota; class Actinomycetes; order Nanopelagicales; family Nanopelagicaceae. The sequence continues at coordinate 3,545 of JBAXIG010000060.1, read as the reverse complement.
GGCAGCCAGGGCGGCTGCGACAACTCCAATAATAAATTGCTTGCGCATATATCCTCCTTGTGGATTTGTGATGCCAGTCAAGACCCAGGAGTTAGCGCGCAAGGGAGTCTTTGGGTACTTTTTAGTGAATGAAAAGTTAAAAGATGGTGCGAATTAGCGTGGCCGCAGAGAGCACGTGAGTAGCGCCAGCCTGCTCAAGTTGCTCCCTGGAATGCTCACCTGTGGTTACTCCGATGGCATAAAGAGCCCCGGCGGCTACCGCGCTGCGCATATCTGATTCGGTATCTCCGACAACACCCACTTGATCTGCTGTGATAACAATATTTAGTGATTTTTCGGCAATTTCTATGCACCGATTGATCATGTCTGGCGCTGGGCGTCCTTGCGCGACCTCGGATGCCGCTACCGAGATGTCGATCTTCTCTCTCCACTCCAAGACTTCGATGATCGGGTCAAGAATTTCTCGGGGGAACCCGGTGGTGATGGCTACCGTTATTCCGTCAGCACGGAGCGAGACAAAAAGATCACTGATTCCGTCGAACTCCTCCAAGCGGCCTTCGTGAATCAACTGAATGTAGGAGCTCACAAAGTCATCATGAGCCTGTGTCGCTCTTACGACATCGTCGTTGTAGAGATGCATGAAGACATCAATCTTGCGCTGACCCATCGTGGCACGAACGTACTCAACCTTCTCATCAAGTTCAGTCTGGGAATAAGCCTCATCTTGGGACTTGATGGCTCGCCCAAAGGCTTCGACAACGAGACCTTCGTCTTTGGCCGTAGTTCCGGCCACATCAAATACGACAAGCGCTACTTGCTCCATGTCGTAATCGTCTCCTCGGCAATGCCTGGCGAAAGGGTATTGCCCCGACCCCCAGCGCCCGTGACAATAACAGCCCCAGGTGCAATTTCTTTCCTAAAGTAAATATCTGAGCTCGTCGATTGGCTATAGACACCATCCCACCGCTTACCGAGATGTGGGGCTTCACTCCCAAAAATTGAAGTGATAACTGATCGAAGATGATCATAAGGAGCCTCGACCAGTTCGTGATCAAAAGGCTCGTCGTATTCGTGCGTATCTCCGATCGTCATGGAACCATCGATTCGCTGAACTAGAAGTAGTTGCATAAAACGCTCGGACGCAATTCTGCTCTGTGGTGGAAGTTGATCAATTGAGAGATTCTTGAAAGCTGGGTAATACCGAAGCGAATCTCCATCTGCCAGTGAATGGCCTAACTTTTCCTTCAACGGCACGGTGGCAGCCATTTGTAAACGCACTTTACGCACCGGGGCTTCAGCCATGTGATCGCTCAAGAACCCGCCATGGGCCGCTCCAGCACAGAACACCACATAATCGCAGGAGTAATCGTTTCCGGAAGTGTCGACAACATGGTTTCCTGTTGAGTCGTAATAGAAATCAGTAATTTCACAACCTGGTTTCCATGAGTAGGTTGAGAACGTGCTCAAATAGTTGCGCAAGCCACCAAGCAGTAGCGGAGGTTCAACCGCAGCATCTTCCGTACATTGCAAAGCGCCTAAATAGTTACCAGCTAGCATGGGCTCCAAGGCTCTAGTCTCGGCATTTGTAAGTACTCGAAACCCGCGCAAATGAGCATCGTCCATGTTCGCGGCTTCGTAAAGAACATTCATTTCCGCTTCATTGGATGCAATAGTAAGTGAGCCATTTGACCGAAAACCAATTTCCGCTTTATTTCCGATGGCGCTCCAAAGGGCACGTGCACGGAGCGCGAGGCGAAGCTCTGGCCCGGCATCTCGTCCACTCACCCACAGAAGCCCAAAATTTCTGACTGAGGCAGATGTTGGTTTTAGGTCTCGTTCCACATGAAGGACTTCAAATCCCGCCTCGCACGCCAGAAGTGCGTGCATAGTGCCAATGATTCCGCCGCCAACTACGACTATTCGCTCCGTCACTGCTCTATCCAATCGCAGGTGATCACGTGAGGCTGGAATCAGTTGGTAGATTTTACGTGAATTCTTTAACGCGATCTATCCAAGCCAATCTTCGACTTGACCGATACCGTGGCCAGGATAATCTTGACTCAGTTATTTTTGCTGGTAGTCCTTTTGACCGATGTTCATGCTCACCAATCAGCACCAACCAGTTGCCAAAGGAGTGCGAAGAGAATGGCTACACCAGTACTACACCCAGATAACGTCAAAGACGGAACTGGCCCTGGCCTGACATACAGGATTGAAGGCACTCTTGTTCCGTCACTTCATATGCGGTTAGACGGTCAGATGGGTATTTTCTTCGAGCATCATGTGATTCTGTGGAAGCAACCGTCAATCGATATCGACGTGATGAAGTTAGGTAAGTCGTTCACTCGCGCCATCAGTGGCCTCAACGTGTTCATGACTCGTGCCGAAGGAACCGGGGACATCGCATTTTCTAGAGATACGCCAGGGCAGGTATTTGCTCTTCATCTCGCTCCAGGTGAGAAAGCGTTCGTCCGCGAACACCAATTTTTAGCAGCGACGGAAAATACTGAGTATGGATTTGAACGAGTCAAAGGCGTTGCCTCGATGATGGTGGGCAATCAAGGCTTCTTCGTTGACCACTTCACCGGAGGTGCCGAAGGTTCGATTGTTTGGTTACATGCCTACGGAAACGCATACGACATTGTGCTTGCCGATGGCGAAACGATCGATGTAGAGCCAGGTGCATGGATTTATCGTGACCCTACAGTGACTTACGAGCAGAAGTTGATCGGACTCAAGGCAGGAATCCTTGGTGGAGGTGGAACCCTCATATTCAACCGTTTCCGTGGACCCGGCCGCGTTGGTTTGCAGTCAGGTTTCTTTGCCGTGAGTGATGAAAAGAAATAGTTTCTGCCGACTCAAATTAAGGCCTCAATTGACTTCCACTGTTAATAGATAAGGATTCAAGATGCCGTTTGGATTTAGATTCTCTCCGATCAATAGAGCAGGAAATTTCAGCAAAAGGCGGGGTCCACTATCGATAGTGGTTGGCGTGATCTTTATATCTGTGATCGCTGGGCTCATGCTCTATCGCTTTACCGCATTCGGAAGCCCCTGCTCAGTGCCCGGCCAATCCAATCTTCTTGGTTCTAAGCCTGCTTGCGCGTTAGTTCATGCCCAAGCCTCGATAGATTCAAAACCCATTACCAGCGAACAAGGTGACCCCAACTACCCCTTGATGGCGAGCGGAATTCGTTTCAATTACTTAGCGATTACACCGCAGGGTGGCTCGTTGTATCGCAAGGATCTGACAGTAAGCATTACCAACACCACCAAAGAGAGTAAGTGGGTCGGAGTCAATCTCGTCTTCCTCGACCCAACTGGAAAGGTAGAGAAAAGTTCTCTTAATTGGACTCCAGGCTCTCTAGGCGCCGGGAAAACGCTAGTGCGAATATTCAGAAACAATTGGACCCCAACCGGAAAATTCAGTTACGCGTTTCAAGTAAAATTCGCCATCTAGTTTCTTATCTGAAGCAATCAAAGATATGGGGCCGCCTCGGGGATTTGAACCCCGGACCTACGCATTACGAGTGCGTTGCTCTACC
>JBAXIG010000059.1:0-9506 GCA_037138535.1 Actinomycetes bacterium | reverse complement strand
CCTTGGGTCACATCGAACTCCACGCGCTGACCTTCTTGGAGGGACTTGTAGCCATCCATATCAATCGCGCTGTAATGCACGAATACATCTGCGCCATCATCAACTGCGATAAAGCCATAGCCCTTTTCGCCGTTGAACCATTTAACGGTGCCAACTGCCATCACAATCTGCCTTTACTTCATAGGGTCACAGCTCTTCTGTGACCGGGTGCTACTGGGGTGAACTCACCGGAGGAGAAAACCCCAGGCTGGGAAGTTACTTCTCTGGAGTGCGGGCAGGGAAGATGGCAGCGAGAAAATTTGATGAAAAAGTAAAAAAGAGCCCCTAAAATCAGGATATTTGGCGCAAAAGGAAATTACAAAAAGTGTGGGAGATCTACTTAAGAGAGACGGCGAGCTGAACGGTCGCGGGTACGGGCATCGCGCATCCGTCGTAAACGCTTGACCAACATGGGATCGGCGGAGAGCGCCTCGGGGCGATCAATCACCGAGTTGAGGAGCTCGTAGTAGCGGGTCGGAGTGAGGTCAAAGAGTCCTTTAATGGTGACCTCTTTGGCGCCCGCATGCTTCCACCAGTGACGTTCAAAATCGAGGATGGCGCGTTCGCGCTCAGAGAGTTCCCCGGTAGTGATTGCCGAGAGAACGACTTCGCCCACGATGACCCCTTTGCTTACGCACTCCATCTGACCTCTGGTGCTCTGCTGAGCTCCAATAATAGGAGTAAATAACACGGTTGTCATTTATCCCCCACTATCGCCCGGTTTCGCCTATATGTGCGCCTATATGTCTTCTGGGGAGGTCATCACGCCAAGGTGGCAAGAATGGTGGAGATATCTTCTGGTGTGGTCCGGGGGTTAACGATGGCAAAGCGCAGGATGGTCTCGCCTTGATGGGTCGAGGGAGTCACAAAGCCGATCTGTTCAGCGAGCAATTTATCGCTCCAGCTTTTGTATTGCTCGGGGCCCCAGCCGATACGACGAAAAGCCACAATCGAAAGAGCAGGCGGATAAACCACTTCAGTCACCGGGCACTCTCCCACTAACCTCGCCGCATCGCGCGCGACTTCCAAGGTGCGCTCTACTGCTTCGACATATTTTTTAGTGCCATGCGATGCCAGTGAGTACCAGAATGGAAGTCCGCGCGGGCGACGTGAAAGCTGGATTCCGAAGTCGGACGGATTCCATGCATCGGGTTCTTGTAAAGACTTTAAATAACCTGCCTCTTGCGTATGAGCACGCTTACCCAAATGTGGATTCTTATAAAGAAGAGCGCAGGCATCAAAAGGTGCAAAGAACCATTTGTGCGGATCTACGATAAATGAATCTGCGCGCTCTATTCCATTAAATAGTTGACGAGCGCTTGGAGCTGCGAGCGCAGCGGCTCCGTATGCGCCATCGACATGAAACCAAAGTTCGGCAGCTTCTGCTGCATCTGCAATCGAAGCGAGGTCATCGATAATTCCAAGATTTGTGCTTCCAGATGTAGCTACAACTGCAAATGCTTTCTGCTTACCTGAAAGTGAGTTGACTGCATCGAGAACTGAGGAACCCAAGAGCCGACCGGATTGGTCGACCGCGCACTGAACGATATCTACATCCATGACCCGGGCCGCACTGGCAATAGACGAATGTGCATTTTCACTTACCAGTAATACCCAACGATAATCATTACCAAATTTCGCTCTCGCAGATTCTCGTGCCGTCACCAGTGCTGAGAGGTTTCCAACAGTGCCACCTTGCATAAATACTCCGCCACTTGTAGTGGGAAATCCTGCGAGATCCGCGATCCAGGCAAGCGCTTGATTCTCTGCATACACAGCACCGGCACCTTCAAGCCAAGAACCGCCATAGATGCCACTTGCTCCAACCACCAAATCAAAGAGTGAAGAGAGTTCGGTAGGAGCCGTGGGGATGAAGGCGAGATATCGCGGATGATCAGTCGAGATGCAGGCGGGCGCAAGTATGTCTGTGAAGAGTTTCAAAGCAGCACTGCCGCCCAACCCATCCGCGGTAATGGTTTCTCCCGCCATCTCGCTGAGCTCCGCAAATGTGCGTGGTTGATCGAGTGCAACAGGATCCATCCGAAGGCGCAAATCTACGTAAGCCCCAATTTCATCCGAAATGCGCTGGGTTTCTTCATCAAAGATGTGCATGAGTGCATTCTGTCAGACGGCGTCAGACTTCCCGAATATCCGATCGATGAAAGAGTTACGCCTTCGGAAGCGACTCCGCGTATCGAATAAGATTCTTCGCCATTCCAGGAAAAACGAAGGTGTGAAAAGGCACAACAATCCACCAATAGAGATGACCGCCGAGTCCACGTGGCAGAAAAGAAGCTTCCTGTCGAAGCGAACACCGCTCCCCGTCTCGCGTAATGGTGAACTCTAGGTGGGCCAGCCCCGGAAGTTTCATCTCAGCGAGCAAGCGTAATTTTTCGCCTTCGACTCGACCCTCGACTCGCCAGAAATCAAGGCTTTCACCGACCCGCAAATGCTCTGGATTGCGCCGACCACGACGCAAGCCCACCCCGCCCACTAGTCGGTCAAGAAATCCTCTGAGGTGCCACGCCCAATCGGACCCGTACCAGCCGTGAGTGCCGCCTATACGCTCCACCGCTTCCCATACTGCCGCTGGCGATGCGGTCGTCGTGAAGGTGCGCACATCGCTATATACAGTGGCTCCTGCCCAACTTGGATCAGTGTGGTTTGCCTCCCATGGGGAAGCGTTGCTCGTGGCATCTGACCACCGCGTGTAAGTAAGAGCCTCGCTACTGCGCGAGAGAGCAAGTTCAATCGCATCATCGACGGAATGTAAACCGTCTTTCGGTGGATTAATAATCTGATGAATGCTCTTGGCGGGATCTGCCACGACTTCACTAATCAGAGATCCAACCAACGGTCGTGCGATAGAAGCTGGTACGGGAGTAACTAGTCCTACCCACAGACTTGAAAGCCCTGGCGAAAGCACCGGTACTGGAATGATGATGCGCTTACGCAACCCGGCGACCTTGGCGAAGGTATGCATCATTTCGGCGTAAGTAAGCACATCTAAGCCGCCGATATCGAAAATGCCACTTACTGGATTCTCCAGCTCTGCAGATTGTGAGAGGTACCAGATGACATCACGAATGGCGATTGGATGAGTGCGATTCTTTACCCACTTCGGAGTCGTCATGATGGGTAAACGTTCGGTGAGGTGGCGCAACATTTCAAATGAAGCTGATCCTGAGCCGATGACGATGCCCGCTCGCATTTCGATTGTGGGAGTTCCTAACGAAGCTAACGTATGTCCTACCTGTACACGCGATGAGAGGTGCGCGCTCGTCGCTTTATCATTAGCTATGCCACCAAGATAAACGATTTGCTTAACGCCACATTCGTGTGCCGCAGTTGCAAAAGCTGTAGCCATCTCTTCTTCGGTTTGAGCAAAATTCTTTCCAGAGTTGAGCGAGTGAAGTAAGTAGTAGGCCGTATGCACTCCAGTGAGTGCCCTGCGTAAGTCTGAGATGTTAAAGGCGTCACCTTCAATTACATCTACCTGATCGTGCCAAGTAGCGTCGGTAATCTTAGAAGCATCTCTCACTAATACGCGGACTTGCGACTCCGATGCCACCAATTCGCGGACTAAGCGGCCACCTACATATCCTGTAGCACCAGTCACCAGGAGTAGACGGTTATTCATGCGATATACCCATCAGTTGCGCAATTCTTGAATCATCAACTTCTCCAGTAACGAGGGAAAGTACGTTCCCCGATTTATCGAGTGCCATGGCAGATACTTGACTCATTGTTTCGATACGTGTGCTTCGGCAGAAGTGATCTACATTTGTATAAAAAGTCCAAGTGCGCGCTAGCACTCGAGGATTCTTGATATACGCTGCCATCGATGCGTCAAAACGGCGTTGGAAAAGGAACCATTTACTCCCAAGGACCGGAAATTCCAAGACTATATTTTCGCCCGTGAAGGTGGGATCCAGCGGAGAATCAGCCACACCTCGATCAGCTAGTGCGCTAATCCATCGATCGACCGCGCCTTGTTGGTCTCGTAGAAAGGCCGCGATCACGTAGGTACGTGTGGCTGGAAGGTCTCCTGGAAGTTCTTTCTTTGCACCCAAGAGATCCCTGCCCATGATCTGTGGAAGCGATGGGCTCATGTGTACAGATTACCGCTAGGTAACGGGGTAGCGCGCGCCGAGTGGTCCGTAGGCCGCCTCAAGCGGAATGATCACGATCACCTTCGCCACGAATTGAGTCAGTGCGTGTAGATTTCCCTACAGCCATCAGAAATTGGAGAGTGCCTTGGAGCGTAGAGATTTTTTGAAAGTGATGGGTGTCTCTATGGCCGCCGTGGCATCTAATGCCCTGCCGCAATCTTTTCTAGATGGCGCTCATGCTTCATCTATTAACGCGATTACCACATTGCCAAAAAGTGATACGGCGCGCTTTGCGTGGACTGTGGATGATGGTTGCAGCCATGATGCGGTTAAAAACTATATAAATTTCGTGGCTGACAATGATCTGAGGTTGACATTTTTCGTTTACGCGGGAATGTCTCCTTGGCAAACAAATCAAAAAATACTTAAGCCCATGGTGCAAAGCGGACAGATTCAATTAGCAAATCACACAATGCGTCATCCATTTCTCACAAAACTCACTGCCAAACAAGTACAGAAAGAGTTAATGGGTTGTCATAATTTTATAGAAAGAAACTACGGAGTTGATGCAAGACCTTATTTTCGACCCCCATACGGTGACATCAATACTGCCGTAATCAATGCTGCCGCTGACATTGGCTATACAAAGCCCATGTTATGGTCAGGGACCTTAGCTGATTCTGGAAAAGTAGGATCTGCTAAATTTATGAACTTGGCACATCAAGCAATGCGGGACCGTGGAATTGTGCTTGGTCATGCAAATAATATGGTGGCCTCAAATCATTTCGATCAGTTACTAGAGATCGTGAATAGTCGAGGACTTTCTACAGTCACTCTTACTGATGCTTTTGGTATCTAGCAAGAAAAGGCCCTACCTACGAGGTATGTAAGCGAGAGGTCGCTAGATCAGATTATCCCTGGGTAACGGGGTGGCGTAGGCCTAGTGGTCCTTGGGCCGCCTCAAGCAAGATATTTGTGGTTACCCTTGAAACAAAAGATCTCGTGCGAGCGGGAACACGTGAAGTGAAGCCACGAGTAATCCATCTCATCGTCCCTACGGAAATGGTGCCGGCACCGGTACTTGAAACTGCATATATAAAGTGGGACTTCGACTTTTTGTCTACCCCGCAAATCACTGATGAACTCGCTAAAATTTCTCGTGGCCCTGTCTTAGAACTCACAGGAGCCACCCGATCAACTTCTGGACCCAAAATACCTACATATTGAGTACCCGCCACTGCACCAGTGCCCTTAAAAATGAATGAATTTGGCTTGGTGACGGTAAATACTCCCTGCGCTGGGAAACAGTTGTACGTCTGCCCCGTGAGATCAGCTTCGGGATAACTCGCATCTCTGAATCGAATTGTGCTCTCTTCTTTACTGGGATCTTCCGCTGATGATTTATAGATCTCTATGCGGCGATTTTCACCAAGTGGCGAAGATGAGAGACGCACTCGCCAATAGGCGACATTCGCACCAAAGAAAAGCAGGTTTGTTCCCTTGCTACGTGCCTTAATCACCGCGCCTCGTTCCTGCGCACTCCAATACTCATCATGCCCACCAGAAACATACGCAGTTGCCCCAGAGAGTATTCCTGGATTTGTCGCGACGTCCACGTCGGTGACGTAGGCGGGTAACACTCCACTCTTCTCAGCTTCCACCAAGAGTGGATGAACGTAGGAAAGATACTTCCCACTTCCAAATCCCATTTTTAGTGGACGGTCAAAGGAAAGTATCCGGGCACGATCGGCGAAACCTTTTACTCCCCGATAAGCAGAGGCCCCTTTCCAACTGTTGTACGCCAAACTCGTCAACGTGGGAATAGAAATAACCACCCTTGAAGTAAGATCTGCTTCACGGACCACGAGTGGAATGAAGGACTCGTAACCATTAGAGGCAAAGATTTTGAGCAAGTAGAAGCCTGGCGGAAAAGTAGATGTATCTATTGAACTGTTGGAAGTCCAATTACTTTCACTCATATATGTCCTGGAATCTACTTTCTGAGCACTCTGCTGAATGCACGGCAAAGCACTTGAGCGCCAGTACTCCCGCGCCTCCACTCCGTCGTAATATCCCATCCGGTAAGCCGACACATAAAAGGTTCCATTAGGGCAGGTAATGTAGAGATCGACCGTGTCACCAGGGAGTACTGAATTTGGTGAAGCAAATCCGGCCGTGTTAGTGGAGAAGTTCTTGCTGTTAATCTTCCAAGAGTCTGTGGACGCCGAGGCTCCGGACGGGGAAAGCAAAGTCTGAGCAACAAGGGACATAATGACTAACAGACCCAGCCGGCGCATAGATCGAAAGTATAGTGAACCCTTGTCAATCTCTGGAATCAATAATTCTGTAGCATCCGGTACAACTAGGTGGTGAGAGGGAGGTGGAATTATGACTAGCTCTCCCCGTATTGAACAGAATGGTATCAACATCATCAATGAAACGGAGCGACGCGGAAGTGCGCGCAGCCTCTTCTGGCCATGGTGTGCGGCTAACGTCTCGCTCCTGGCGCTCTCGTACGGCTCCTTTCTCTTAGGATTCGGAATTTCCTTCTGGCAAGCGACCTTCGCTGGGCTAGTGGGAACAGTGCTTTCATTTGCTCTTGTTGGCGTCAGTTCACTAGCAGGGAAAAGATCATCGGCGCCAACCATGACTTTATCAAGAGCTTCTTTTGGCGTCCGCGGCAATATTCTTCCTGGCATTCTCTCTTACTTAATATTTCTTGGCTGGGAAACCGTGTTGGTAGCTCTCGCAACATTGGCTACAAAAACAGTCCTCACACGCTTCGCTGATATCAACGAAAACTTTGCATACATCCTTGGATTCATCATTGCCGCGTCACTCACTATCTTTGGTGGCGTTCTCGGCTTCAAGGTAATCATGAAAATGCAGGTATGGATTACGTCAGCTACTGCCTTCCTCACTATTGGATACATAGCGTTCACCGTTGATCATGTGAACTGGGACGCGATTGCCGCAATGAAGAGTGGAAGTATTCAAGGATTTGTTGGTGCCATGATCTTTGCCATTACAGGAATCGGTCTTGGCTGGGTGAATAGCGCAGCCGATTACTCGCGATATTTACCACGCACTGTCTCTGGACGTAGCGTGATTGGCTGGACGGTATTTGGTGCCTCACTCGTTCCAGTAATCCTCGTTACTTATGGCTCGCTCTTAGCAGGTAGCAGCCCAGAACTAGGGAGTGCAATAGCGGCAGACCCGATTGGAGCACTCACTACGCTCTTACCCTCTTGGTATCTCATTCCCTTTGCCATTGTTGCCATCCTTGGTCTTATCGGGGGCGCAATCTTGAATCTCTACTCCTCGGGAATCACGTTGGTCTCACTCGGAGTGCCGATCAAGCGCCACCAAGCAGCTTCCATCGACGGTGTCGTGATGTTGCTTGGCACCATATACATCGTCTGGTTCGCGCCCAACTTCTTCGGTCCATTTCAGGGGTTCCTCATCACCCTTGGAGTCCCGATTGCCGTGTGGTCAGCCATCTTCGTGGCCGATGTAATCATGAGAAAACGCGACTATCACGAGGCTGACCTCTTTGATCCTCAAGGGCGTTATGGCTCGTGGAATCCCACCAGCGTCGTACTTATGATTGCTGGCACGGTTGTGGGCTGGGGGTTGGTTACCAACACTTTCGCAAGCTGGCTCAGCTGGCAGGGTTATCTACTCTGGATTGTTGGCGGCAAGAATGGTCCATGGGCTTATGCAAATCTTGGAATCTTGGCAGCGCTACTCATCGGCTTTGTTGGTCACATGATCTTAGGAAAGAAAACTATCAAAGAACAAGAAAGTTACTAAGCCGCCCTGATTTCGTCTATCTGGAAATTCAGTGCTGCAAAGAGTTCTTGGCTTTCCAGAGTTGTAACTTCCACTCTCTTCTTGCGAAAAACCAATTTAGAGATTCGGTATTTGATGCCAAGCCAGATCAACGTGGGGATGAGATCAACGCTGCGCTTGATGAACCACATGGTGGCGGCTGAAGCAAACCACTTCATCGATTCCTTCTGGGTGATCACCTGATTGACAGACAGACTCACGAGCATCCGATCCTTGTTTAACGCCCTCAGGGTCAGGTCGGATAAAAGTTGATGTCCTAACGCACTGGGGTGCATACGGTCTATATGCCAAATTTCGCGTCGAGCCATTGCTTCGCTATCGGAGACTTGCACAACGGAGGCCCTGGTATTGACCGCAACCCGAAGAATCAGACCAGCCAATTCGCGGCGACGAGCGCCCAGTGCTTCGCGTAACATTCGCGGACCCGGTGCTGTCTTCCGGGGGTCAGGGATTTGTAGCAGCACCACTTCGCATTGGATCCGACGAAGTGCAATCACTACTCGCTCGAGGTGACACTCCATCGCCACCGGATCGAAGGTAGAGCGCAACAGATCATTCCCGCCAATACTGATGATTGCGATAGTGGGGCGAAAGGCGAGCGCTGCAGGGAGCTGCTCCTCTGAAAGATGGCGCACTCGCGCTCCGAGATTTGAGAGGTTGAGGAATCGTTTAGCGTTTAACTCGTGCGCTACCCGAGCGCCCCATCCTGGTCCCACAAAATTCTTGCCAATATCTCCGACGCCAAAAGTCACCGAATCACCCAAGGCTATGACTCTTTCATGTGAATATTTTTCATGCGACATCTTTGACCTCCTGATTGATTTCATAGATGTGAGTGAGTCGATCAACGGTATTGCGCCAACTAAATTGCTCTGCTCGATTGCGGGCTTCTGCTCGACGAGTGCCTTCACGCCTACTGAGAATTTCCAGCACCGCTTCGCTCCATGAATCAACACCGCCCTGAACTGCCACACCGGCACCACCAATAATCTCTTTAATTGCGCCACTTCCAGAAGAAATTACCGGAGTACCGCAAGCCAATGACTCAAGTGCTGCTAGGCCAAACGTTTCAATTGGTCCGGGTGAGATCACTAAGTCCACCGAGGCCATAATCCGGGCCACCACTTTTCGATCAGAAATGAATCCAAGAAATGTCACCGGAAGGTCACGAGAAGCATTCTCCATGTCGCGACGCATAGGACCATCTCCAATAACTACAAGGTGACCTTTGACCCCGCGGCTGTGAAGATTTCTCAAGACTTCAATCGCTTTCAATGGATCTTTCTCACGAGAGAGCCTGCTACAAAGCAAGATGAGGGGGGTGTGCGAGAAATTCTCGCGCCAGAGATCATCGCGCTTCCAAGGGGCAAAGAGTGCCAAGTCGACGCCGAGCGGAACTAGGTGCGGTGTGATGGCAATTCGGCGAAATTCTGCTCCTGCATAGTCCGTTGTAGAAATCACGTGATCTACTAATCCGGCACATCGTTGATTCCACTTATCCGC
>JBAXIG010000058.1:0-9880 GCA_037138535.1 Actinomycetes bacterium | reverse complement strand
GTGTGTTGAAGATCAAGGCGCTTCAAAGCCTCCTTCACCACTGCGCCGTCGCTTGTGCGCCAGAGTGGCGGCATAGAGTTGAGAAGTATCGACCCATAACGCTTGGTGACGATGCGCGGATCGAGAATGGCAACTACTCCTCGATCATCCATTGACCTAATGAGTCGCCCAGTTCCTTGCGCCAACATGAGGGCGGCACGGGGGAGTGAGACTTGCATGAAGCCACTGCCGCCGGCGGCATCTGCTTCGGCAGACCGTGCACTCGTAATGGGTTCATCGGGCCGGGGAAATGGAATTCGATCAATAGCAACAAGCGTGCACGATGGACCGGGCACGTCGATGCCCTGCCAGAGTGAAATAGTTCCCAGGAGAATTGAATTCGGTTGATCGGCAAACTTTTTAACAAGCGATCCCACGCTATCTCCGCGTTTTTGCGTAATGATCGGAATGTCGAGTTCGGAGAGCACGTCTCGCAAATGTGCATCCGCTAATTCAACGCCACGCCAAGAAGAGAAGAGTGCGAGTGTGCACCCTCCGGCCGCTTCAATAAGCTCACCTAACTCAGTGAGCGCTTCAAATGTGGGGCCATCGCGACCAGGCTCAGGCAGATGGCGTGGCAAGTAGAGCATTCCCTGGTTTGCAAAATCGAAAGGTGAACCCACATCGAGCATCTGCAGGTTCGCTGGATCGATCAATTCTTCCTCGGAAGGCTCTTCCTCTGATTCGTACTCGGCATCGCTGCCCCCGACCACAAACCCAATACTCCGAGCAATCGCATCGAAACTCTTTCCCACTGAGAGAGTTGCACTCGTTGCGATTACGGGCGTCTTTGTGAGCAAGTTGTTTCGCAGAATCGCAGAAACTGAAAGTGGCGCGGAGTAAAAAGTTGAGTAGGCAGGATCAAACCAGACCACGTTGGAACCGTGTGGTTGTAGTAATCGTCCGGCGCTCTGTTGCACTTCTGTGAGGGCACCCTTTACTCGCGCGCGTTCAGCAAGAATGGAGGGCTCAGTGAGTTCCGAATCTGCGTTGATGAGCGAAAGGAGCGCTTGGCCGTTTTCCCGAAGATTACGCAAAGGCCCCTCTAGTTGGTCGGGCAACTTGGTGAGGCGCCCTGTTTTGGTGGGATCGTGCGGCGCATCTTCCGCATAATCCCTAATCGCATCCGCTACGTCGTCGGCCGCCTGTTGAAATGCTTCTGCACTCTTACCAGGTACATATTTCTTTGCCATCTTTGCGGCTCGCTCTACCCGTCCTGCGCTGAGCTCTTCTGTGATCGCTTGGGTAGTGCGATCCATGAATTCGTGTGCCTCATCGAGAATGATGGCATCGCGCTCAGGCAAGATCGGGTGTGAGTCGGCGATCTCAATGGCGAGCAGAGTGTGATTTGTGACAACTACATCGGCGCCTTGCGCTCGTGCTTTAGCTCTTACGGAAAAACATTCAGTGCCAAAGGGACAATTGTTGGCACCCATACATTCCCGACCCGTGACCGAGCTTGCTGCCCATACGCGTCGATCAACTTCGGGGGCATCATCACGATCGCCACTCACCCCCGATTTTGTGGCCCATTCGCGAAGTTTCTTTGACTCTTTACCAAGCGCTCCTAGATCGAGTGGTAATTCACCATCAGGGTCTTGTTCGCCACTATTCATTTTTTGCAGGCAGATGTAGTTCCCAATGCCTTTATAAATAGCGAAGCTAAGTTTGCGGTTTAAGACTTTTTCGAGCGCGGGAACAATGCGCGGGAGATCGCGATCGATGAGCTGTCGCTGCAGTGCAAGCGTTGCCGTGGCTACCAAGACACGTTTTCCGTGCACTAAAGCGGGAACCAAGTAGGCAAGTGATTTGCCGGTCCCAGTACCGGCTTGCACCAAGAGGTGATGGCGATCGGAGAGTGCGTTTGCGACAGCTTCGGCCATTGCCACTTGGCCATCTCGGGTGCTTCCGCCAATTGCTGTGACGGCAGCGTCAAGGGCAACTCGTACTTCGTTGGAAGATGCTCCGTCGCTCACCTGAGTAACTCTAGTGAGCGATGTAGAGGTCGGAGGAGCGAGTTAAGCGAGTACGCCCTTGAGTTCAGTGAGGTTCTCACCGTTGACTGCGATTGTGATGGTGAGTGGGGCGCCTACTTTACCCACACACGAGGTGGCCCATTTGATGTCAACGCTAGCGCCGGCGGCGACGGGATCCATCGGTGCTCCTGCAAAGCCATTGTCAGCATCAAGCACATCAACGCAACTCTGTGCTGCACCCGTCGATGAAGTGACCACCATGGTGGAGAGATCAAGGGGAGTCGTGCCGCCATTGGTGACCTTGATAGTGAAACTGTTATTGGTATTTCCGGCGGTGAGGTTCTGTGAGACGAACTTCCCGGGAGTGAATTGCGTGGGCTGTGAAATCTCTACGGAGACGCCAGTTTTGGTTTTTACCGCGGTTCCGATGTCGCCCGAAGCGGCAGCGGGAGCGGTAGTGTCTTCAACAAGGTGTTGTTGATCCTGGGAAGTCGCGTTACCCGCGCCGTCGTTGCTGTTGCCACAGGCACTGAGTGCCAAGGCAAGGGTGATGGTCACTACGGCAACCATGGATTTACGCATGAGGTCCTTCTTTCGTCTACGGAAGGTTTCGGTAGGCGGGCCGATAACCCGGATCACGCTAGAAAGCATACAAGTCTGGTGGCCGAAGCCCTCCCCCAGAACTGAACCTAGGGTGATGACTTATCCAGATTTCCGGGGTTAACCTCGTGTAGGCCTTCTAATAATGGGGCAAATCGCCCTTTTGATTCGCTTTCGATCCTTTATTGAGTAATCTCTCCTCTAGTTCAGTGGTTATTTGCCTTGCGTTAATGTCTGGATACCAAGGAGGTGGCGATGTCGATCGAGGTAGTGGAAGGTTCGAGCGCGTCTGAGCCGCTCCTTGGCGCCGATGAGGAGCTCAAGGGTCGTAGCCCGCGCGAACTCGCCTGGCGACGCTTCCGGCGAAACAAGGTTGGCATTGTTGCCGGTATCTTCACCCTGGGCACGCTCCTCTCTTCACTTTTTGCACCTCTTATATGCAAGATCTTGGGATTAGACCCAAACGAGTTGCATCTTGATCAAATTAAGGTGAGTACAGGTTTACCCAAGGCGTATCTCGGTGGGATCAGTTGGGAACATCCGCTCGGCCTCTTGCCTGGTACGGGACGTGATCTACTTTCGCAACTTCTCTATGGTTCGCGCATCTCTTTCTTGGTCATGATCCTGGCAACCGTTGCCACCCTTTTCGTAGGTCTGCTCGCTGGTATCGCAGGTGGTTACCTCAAGGGTCGCGTAGATGCCACGCTTGGTCGAGTTACCGACTTCCTACTTGCCTTCCCATCCTTTTTCATGATTGTGGCGCTCGCAGAACCTTTGGTTGATCGCATCCAACGCCTCGGAATCGCGCACGGAAATGGCGCGCGCATTCTCTTCCTCATCATTATCTTGACATTCTTTGGTTGGACGGGTTTCTCGCGGCTGATCCGTTCACAAGTTCTCAGTTTGAGTGAGCGCGATTTCGTGACAGCTGCGACCGCACTTGGTGCCTCGCGTAGCCGCATTATTTTCCACGAATTAATTCCGAATCTCTGGGCGCCAGTGATTGTGGTGCTCTCGCTTTCACTTCCGGGCTACCTCACTGCCGAGTCAGTCTTCTCATTCCTCGGTATTGGTGTACAACCTCCCGGGTTCACATGGGGCCTCTTGATTTCTAATTCCACTCAGTACGTCACCAATATGCCGAGTTTCTTTCTGATCGCAACAGTCTCACTTGTGCTCGTGGTCTTAGCCTTCAACTTGCTGGGCGATGCAGTGCGAGATGCTTTAGATCCAAAAGCAGATAAATAAAAAATAGGTTTCCGGTTCGCGGCCGCGTTCCGGAGGAAAAGGAGAAGGAATATGAGCAAGTTGTCCCAGAGCAAGCGCTTTGGCCGGGCAGCAATTGCTACTTCCGTAGCGGCAGGACTTGTGGTCTCAGGCCTCATGTCTTCGTCAATCGGAACAGCAAATGCAGCAGCAGGTCCAAAGACTGGCGGAACCCTGATTCTGCTAGAGCACACCCCTAAGTTGGATCACCTTGATCCAAGCCGCATCTACACAGGTCGCGACTTGGCATTTGAGAATTCCTTCTTTATCCGCACCTTGGTTGCCTACAACCCAGTTCCTGGTGCTGCCGGCGCTGGCTTGGTCGCTGACCTTGCTACCAACACTGGTGTCCCAAGTAACGAAGCAAAGACCTGGAAGTTCACCCTGCGCCCAGGTACCACCTTCGAAGATGGTGCCAAGATCACTTGCGCAGATGTGAAGTACGGCACCTCGCGTGTTTTCGCACAAGACATCATCACCGACGGTCCTGGCTACCTTCAACAGTGGCTTGATCTCGGCAAGGTGGAGTACAAGGGTCCGTACGCCAAGGACACCGCTGGACAGGCTGCATTTGATAAGGCTGTTACCTGCTCAGCAGATAACCGCACTATCACCTTCAACCTCAACAAGTCGGTTGCAGACTTTAACTACCTCGGCACCTACGGAGTTATCTCTCCAGTGCAGGCTAAGCTCGATAAGGGCGATGCTTACGACCTTCGCCCACAGGCAACAGGTCCTTACAAGATTGCCGAAAACACTACGAACCAACTCAAGCTTGTTCGTAATCCCAAGTGGAGCAAGGCATCTGACTCGATTCGTACCCCTTATCCAGACGAAGTAGTTATGAAATTTGGTCTTGATGAGCAAGTGATGGATCAGGTCTTCTTGAATGACACCATGTTCAATGCTGTTAACTTCGATGGCCCACTTCCTGCTAACAAGGATGCCTTCTTCTCAGATGACAAGTTCAAGGATCGTCGCATCAACACCAACGATCCTTACTCTCGTTACTTGGCATTCAACATCAAGAAGATGCCTTGCCTTGAAATCCGCCAAGCCATGTACTACGCGCGTAATGCCAAGGCAATCCTTGACTACGCAGGTGGAACATTCTTTGGTGGGTCTTACTCAACCGGTTCGATCAGCCCACTCCTCGGTCTTGACTACACACCAACTAAGGTCGTTGGTCCAGGAAGCGCTGACTTCGCTCCCACCGGTAACGTCGTCAAGGCGCAAGCTTTGATGGATAAGGCAAAGACCTCGTGCCCTGCGGATTACAAGCATGCAACTGTCGATGGCATTGTCATCGACATTTCGCAGTCCGTAACTCTTCAGGACACTATTCCAATCAACACAGCCGCTTGGGCACGTGTTGGTTTGAAGGTTACCTACAACATCATCAAGAGTGGTTACTACTCAACGGTGTTGAACCCTGCTAAGCAGAACGACATGTCAAACTCCGGCTGGGGTGCTGACTGGGCAAACGCCTCGACAGTTATTCCTGAGCTCTTCACCCTCGAAGGTGGATTCAACCTCTGCCAGAACGGTGACGATCCTGCTTACAAGGACTTCAAGGCTGCAGTTGATGTAGCTATGAAGACTACGGATCGGGCAAAGCAATCCGACATGTGGAAGGCACTTGACGTCAAGGCAATGGAGCGTATGTGGATCCTGCCTACTAACTACGGCAAGAGCCAATACATCTGGGGCAAGGGAGTCGGTGGCGCCTTCTTCTGGCAGCCACAGGGCACCCTCGCTTGGGGCAAGCTCTACATCAAGTAAGTCGTAATAAGTGATACCTCGGGGTGCTCAGGCACCCCGAGGTATCACTGCGAACCGTCCTGTGTAAAATTGAAGTTGATAAGAGGTCATGATGATTAATTATGTGTTGCGCCGTTTGCTTTACGCGGCCGTCATCTTGCTCCTCGTGAGTGTGGCCGTTTACGCAATTTTTCAATTCCTTCCTTTTGATCCTGCTGCTCTCACCTGCGGTAAGAATTGCCGCCCTAATTTGATTGCAGCCAATCGCGTGCGACTCGGTTTCGATAAGCCCCTCTGGGAGCAGTACTGGCTCTTCCTCTCCGGAATCTTCGTTGGGCGTGATTACGGTGCGGGTTCAGCAGCTTTTAATTGCCCAGCACCCAGCCTCGGTTATTCTTTCCGTCAAAATGCCTGTGTCACTGATTTGATCAAGCAGGCCCTTCCGGTCACGCTCTCACTCGCCATCGGCGCGCTTATTCTTTGGCTCATCGTTGGTATCGGTCTAGGGATTCTCGCTGCTCGCTTCAAAGATTCACCCATCGATACAGGATCTACAGTTTTCGTGCTAATTGGAACTAGCCTTCCTACCTTTGTGACTGGCTTGCTTCTTCTCATTTACTTAACTTTGAAAAATAACGTTATCCCGCTCAATTTTGACGGCTACGTATCTATCTTTGATAATCCTTCTAAGTTCTTTATCTATTTCCTACTGCCATGGATTACATTGGCATTCGCATTTTCGGCGATTTATACCCGATATACCCGCTCGGCAATTATCGAAACGAGCGGCGAGGATTACATTCGCACCGCATGGGCAAAGGGCCTTAAATCAAAGGTGGTGTTGCGAAAGCACACTTTACGGGCGGCGCTTGCTCCCCTGACCACTCTTGCCGGCCTTGACTTTGCCGGTTTGCTCGGAGGCGCCATCCTGACCGAGACGATTTTTGATCTTCCAGGTCTTGGGCGTATGTCACTGAAAGCAGTTAACGACTTTGACCTTCCAGTCGTGCTTGCTACCACCCTTCTTGCGGCGGCAATTGTGGTCGTGATGAACTTGATCGTTGATCTTTTATACGCGGTGCTTGATCCTCGGGTGCGTGTCGGATGACCCGCCTCCTAGACATCAATGATCTGCACGTCACCTTCCCGACGGAAGATGGCAACGTAAAAGCCGTCGACGGAATCAGTTTGACACTCGATGCCGGTGAGACAGTCGCCATTGTGGGCGAATCTGGGTCCGGAAAAACGGTCACGAGTCTTTCAGTGCTTGGTCTGCATAACATGAAGCGGACTCGCCTCACTGGGGAAATCCTGGTGCACAGTGAGCGTGGCGTGGTCGATGTGGTCTCTTGCGGTGACGAAGAGTTGCGCGCGCTCCGCGGCAGTGCGGTGGCCATGATCTTCCAAGATCCCATGTCATCGCTTCATCCGTATTACTCGATTGGCAATCAACTCTCAGAGGCATACCGCGTTGTCACGAAGGCTTCGAAGAAAGATGCCTTGAAGCGCTGCGTGGAGATGCTCGATTTAGTGGGCATCCCAGAACCACAAAAACGCGTTAAGGAGTATCCGCACCAATTCTCCGGCGGTATGCGTCAGCGCGTAATGATTGCGATGGCCATCATCAACAATCCACGAATTCTTATTGCTGACGAACCCACTACAGCCCTCGATGTCACCGTGCAGGCGCAGATCCTTACACTTCTTAAAGAGTTGCAGAAAGAATTTAATATGGGCATTCTTTTAATTACACATGATCTCGGCGTTGTTGCTGAAGTCGCTGATCGGGTGAACGTGATGTACGCCGGTAAGGTTGTGGAGCGCGGAACCGTTGACGATATCTATTACCGTCCCCTCGCGCCGTACACCATGGGCTTGCTCTCATCGATTCCAAGTGTTTATGGCAAGGGAACTGGTCGCCTCTCTGCGATCCCAGGACAACCACCGTCACTTATCTCTTTGCCAGAAGGTTGCTCCTTCGTATCGCGTTGCTCGTTTGCCTCACAAGTAGTGGGTGCCAGTTGCGCCACTGACGCACCACATCTCATTGAGGATGAACCGGGCCACTTCGCACGGTGCCACCTCGCTCTTGACGATCGACGTACGGCGGGCGCAAAGTTCGCAGCAAAGGGTGGAACCGCATGACCCCGATTGTTAAAGTTGAGAACCTCACAAAGCATTTCCCGATCAAGAAGAATGCTCTTGCTCGCCGTAAAGCCGGAAATGTGAAGGCAGTCGATGGCATCTCGTTCGAGATTGCTGCTGGCGAGACACTTGGCATGGTGGGCGAATCCGGTTGTGGTAAGACCACCGCTGGCCGCACCATCATCAAGCTTTACGAACCTACGGGCGGAAAAATCTACTTCGAAGGCGAAGACATCACTGATATTTCACCGCCTGCAATGCGCTCGTACCGCTCGAAAATGCAGATCATTTTCCAGGACCCATTCGCTTCGCTCAATCCGCGCCACACAATTGGTCGTATCATCGCAGCACCGTTTGAGATTCAAAACATCACCCCTGAGGGTGGTGTAAGGCGCGCTGTGCAAACCTTGATGGAGCGCGTGGGTCTTAATCCAGAGCACTACAACCGCTTTCCCCATGAGTTCTCCGGAGGACAACGCCAGCGCATCGGCATTGCTCGTTCCATCGCTTTGAAACCGAAGTTCATTGTGGCTGATGAGCCTGTGAGTGCTCTCGACGTATCGATTCAGGCACAGATCATTAACTTGCTCGATGACCTGCAAACAGAATTTGGGATGAGCTTCCTCTTTATCGCTCACGATCTCTCAGTTGTGCAACATATTTCTGATCGCGTCGCAGTGATGTACCTCGGCAAGATCATGGAGATCGCACCCACCACCGATCTTTATGCGGCGCCGCATCATCCTTACACCAAGGCCTTACTTTCGGCTGTGCCCGTTCCAGATCCCCACACTGAGCGCACTCGCGAACGCATTCTGCTCCATGGCGATCTGCCAAGCCCGATGAATCCACCTACTGGTTGTGTATTTAATACTCGGTGCTGGAAAGCTCAGGATCGTTGCCGGATTGAGGAGCCAGAGCTTCTGCAGATTGGTGCAAGCTCAGTCGCCTGCCACTTCCCTGAGTAATTACTATTTACGCAGAGATAGCCCGGAAGCGAGTTCCAGTACAAGTAGCGCAGCTAAACGAATTGTTCGTTGATCTGGGGCGTCCATGGTTGCATCAATTTCGGTGATATCAACGGCGCGTACCTGAGCGTGCTTGCCACATTCAAATGCAATCTGTCGTAATTCATCTGCGCTAAGACCACCCGGTGTGGCTGCCGGACAGGCTGGCGCCACGCTTCGATCGCAGACATCGACATCGATATCAACGTAGATAGCTTTCGTACCACTGCCGGCTACCGCAAAGGCCTCTGCCATGACATCGGCTATCGGACGTCCACGCATTTCGTCACGCCGAATGACTGTGATCCCGAAATCCTTCACCCGCGAGGCGTACTCCTTAGAATTTGCAAAATCACTCATCCCTACTTGGACGACTTTCTCGCCTCGGAGTCCGGCTTCGATTAATCGGCGAATCGGTGAGCCATTTGAGATGCCGTCTCTTACGTCATGGTGAGCATCGAGTGTCACCAAGCCCAAGTGTTCAAAACCTCCCACTGCGCCTACAACTCCGCTGGCAGCCGAGAAAGTCATCGCGTTATCGCCACCTAGGGCAACAAGTAATCGAGTGTCAGGTAGCGCTTGGCTCACCTTTTGGATGACTCGCGCTTCGCCTTCGGGCCCATCAGGATCGGTAACGTCTCCTAAATCTGACCCAGAAATGTGGTCAGCAAAATCTATTTCGTGGGAAGCGGACCAGGTTGAGTAGCGAGCAAGGGCTGCGCGAACCGCTACAGGGGTCAGATGCGCGTTATTAGGAGTGAGCGCGCTGAGGTGTGTACCGACGCCCAGCAGGGCTAAATCAGCTGATTTCAGCCCACTCTTGAACCAGCCGTTGGCTCGTGGCCAGCGTGGGTCGTGATGGAGTTCCATGATGCGAGACCCGCTCCCGTAGCTCTGATTGCTCGACTAGTGTACTGAGAGGTGCGATAGGCAGGTCTATAAGGAGCGGTATGAGTAGCAAGGTAGTTATCGGAATCCCAGGACTCTCGCCGACAGATGTGGTGGCCATTGCTCGTTACGGAGCAGAGGTAGAGATCTCGACAGAGGCTCGCAGCGTCATGGATGCCTCACGCGCGACTGTTGATC
>JBAXIG010000057.1:0-10072 GCA_037138535.1 Actinomycetes bacterium | reverse complement strand
AGCATCTCACCCACCTTTACTCACAAAGAGTGAGTTTCCCACTCAAGCTTGATCAGCGGGATTGGCGAATTCTTGAGAGCGCAGAAGGAATAACTGCAATAACAACGACTGCACCAGTGATTGCTGATTGCAAGAAGTCGTTAATCGAAGTGAAGTTAAGTCCATTCTCTAATGTTCGTAACGTAATAACTCCGAGGATGGTTCCTGGAAGATTGGGCTTTCCGTTTCTAAACATCGCCATACCAATAAATACCGCAGCGATGGAGTTCAACATAAATGGTTGAGTTGCTGTGACGTTAGCAGTAGCAGTGCTCGCTGATCCGAGGAGACCTCCAAGAGCTGCACCCACTCCGCAGATAGTGAAAGCGATCATTCGAATAAGCTTGGTGTTGATACCTGAATACCGGGCAGCCTCAGGATTGCCACCGACGGCGTACATGCGGCGACCAAGTGGCGTTTGGTCCAGAATGAACCAAATAATGGCTGCAAAGATCAGCATGATCCAAATCTTGTTTGAGAGTCCAAGCGATGTGCCTCGCGCGATATCAACAAAGTTACGCTCGACAAGTCCATAGACCGGCTTGCCGTCTGAGGCGTAATAGGCAAGCGATGAAAAGACACCAGCCATACCCAAAGTGGCAATAAAAGCGAGCACACCCACGTAAGAAACTAAGAAGCCAGAGAGCGCACCTCCGACGAGGCCTACTGCAAGTCCAATTAAGACTGCGGGCAAGACAGCGCCAGGAGTGTGCGGCGTACCATCGAGGCCAGCGGTAGTGAGCATTCCCGCAGTTGTTGATGTTGCGAACGCGGCGAGGCCACCGACCGCCAAGTCAAAATCTCCCACCACCATGACAACGGTTTGCGCGGCCGCAACAATTCCGACGAAAGCAACTGATTCAAGAATGTTGGTGACCAAGTTGGTGGGACTGAGGAAAGTATCTGGGTAGAGGGAACCAAAGATGGCAATAATGGCGAGCAGTGAGACCGGGCCGAGGAAGGGGCGCAGGCGCCCATACGTCGTCTTCTTCATGTCGTGTTGAGTAATACTCTGCTCAAGGCTCATGCGGTTCTCCCATAACATGCGAGTAGGGCTTCTGCTTCTGTGGTCGTAGAACTTTCTAGAATTGAAACTTGACGTCCTTCATGCATGACTAAAACTCGGTGCGAAATTGCCAATAACTCTGTGAGTTCAGAGCTCACCACAATAATGCTCATCCCTTGTGCCGCCAATTCAGCCAGGAGTCGGTAGATCTCAGAGCGGGTAGTGACATCTACACCCTTCGTGGGTTCATCGATCAGCAAGAGCGACGGCGAGAGCGCTAAGAATTTTGCAAGCACGACTTTCTGCTGATTTCCTCCCGAGAGAGTAAAGATCTCTTGAGCGAGTGACTTGCCTCTAATGTCGAACTTCTCCCAGGCCGCTTGACCCATCTTCCGCTCCATGCGGGTCGAAGAAAAGAAACCAAAGTTTGTAAGCTTAGAGAGCGTGGTGATGACGATGTTGCTCAGGATGGATCCGGGAGTCAATCCATCTCTGCGCCGCTCTTGAGGAACTAAGACGACACGATCACCTTGTGCGCTTCCTACGCGCTTGGGCAGATAGAAGTTTCCATGAAGTTCGATCGTTCCCGACGCTCGTCGTTGCGCACCTGCAAGGACCCGCAAGATTTCGCTGCGACCTGAACCAGCAAGCCCACCGATTCCTAGCGTCTCCCCTGCCTTCACGGTGAAGTTCACTCCCTTAATTTTCTTCGCCGAGAGATCGCGCACCCAGAGGATCTCATTACTCCCCGGAATTGATCGATCAGGAAAAATCGATGAAACCTCTCTACCTGCCATTGAGTTAATGATCTGCGGAATGCTCGTTTCAGCGACATTGCCTTCAGAAACCTTGGATCCGTTTCTCAGCACCGTATAGGTGTCAGCAATCATGAATACTTCTTCAAGGCGATGTGAGACATAGATAATGCCCATGCCACGCTCGCGAAGCCGCTTTACCGTTGCAAAAAGAAGGTGCACTTCAGAGTCGGTGAGAGCCGCGGTAGGTTCATCGAGAATGAGTATCTTGGCATCGAGGCAGAGTGCGCGCGCAATGGCAGTCATGGTCATCTGTACTGCACTCAATTCATCAACAGGGCGACTCACATCGATCTTTTGTCCGAGTTCGGCAAACCACTTCTCCGCGGTGCGGTTGAGTTCGCCCCATGCGATCTTCCCAAGACGAGTGGGCATCTTTGTCCCGAGCAACACATTTTCGGCGACAGATAGCCCAGGAGCGATCATCAATTCCTGATGGACGGTGGCAATTCCGGCCAGAGCTGAGTCGTGTGGGTTACGAAATGTTTGCTTCACGCCATCAATAGCAAAGGTGCCACTCTCTTCATGATGAATGCCCGCGAGAATCTTGATCAGTGTGGACTTACCAGCACCATTTTCCCCGAGAAGTGCGCGTACCTCGCCTGCGCCCACCGACAAGTCAACGTTATTAAGCACCACCGTGCCACCGAATGATTTGGTGAGACCTGTAATCTCGAGCAAGTTACTCATGCGATCCCCTGCGGACGAATCGCTCGCTCTCAATCACCGCAGAATCTCCCGGGAAGTATGCGTAGTCGAGGACGACGGGCTTATCGTTCTCATCCTTAGTCACGCGCACCGAGAAGAGACCCACCGACCCGGCTAGTTGCCCGAGATGCTTGGCTGCGTATTCTGGAAGCGTGATTGCTCGAATGGTTTCACTTGCCCTACTGATTGTAATGCCGGCCGCTTGCGTCAGCATGGAGTAGAGAGATTTCTCGCGCAACTCAGCCTGATCCAATTGGCCAAAGAGTTTTTTGGTAATAAAACTCCTCTGCAGAATTAAGGGAACGCCATCGATGCTCCGCAACCGCCAAATACATACATAGGAAGTCGTGGGAGTAATGCCAAGTTGTTGGATAACATCAGCATCACTCTCTTGGACAGAAACTACTTGCAAAAGCTCCGTGGTGAGTTCCCGATGCTGGCTGCTCACTTCATCGGCAAAACTGGAGAGAAATTTGATTTGATAACGAAAAGCATCAGAGCTAATGAAGGTGCCACTTCCGCGCACTCCAGAAATGAGACCTTCGTTCTGTAACTCAGCAAGCGCCTGCTTGATGGTGAGCACTGCAACCCCGTACTCGCTAGCGAGATCCTTCTGGGTAGGTAACTTCCCCTCCCCAGCAAACTCCCCACCAAGAATGCGCGCGTGAATTTCATCCGCAATAGTGAGGTACTTCGGCCGCGACTTCATCGTGCCCGCCCGGTGTTTCGGTCAAAGATTCCCACAAGTGCTTTATACGTATCCACATAAATCTCATACTTCTCTTCGTAATGGGCGCGCTTCGAAGGATCAGGAATGAAGGTAGCTGACACATGAATCATGGAAGCCGCCCACTCTTCGAGATCCTTACGACCAGCGCCACCAGCAACTAAGGCGATGCCACGTGCCCCGGTATCTAATTCTGAAAGAACTTCGACGGTGCGATTGTGTACATCGGCCTTGATTTGATTCCAATGGGCGCTCTTCGCTCCCCCGCCAGAGAGGCGAACGGTCTTCACTTCAACGCCCGCAGCGGTTTCACACCCTTCACGAATCTGTCGCGCCGCGAAGGCCACACCTTCCAGGACAGCTTGCGCCATTTCGCCAAAACCACTCTCGCGAGTAACTCCGATGAATACGCCTTGTGCGTTGGGATTCCAATGCGGTGCACGCTCACCGTCGAGATGCGGCAGGAAGGTGATTCGTGAGGGCTTTGAGCTTGCTACGGCCATTAACGTTTCTTCAATACTCTTTCCGTGCATTTCAGCAAACCAGGCGAGCGCATCGGCACCTGCTTGAGTGGGCCCAGCATGTAATGAACGCCCCCGGATCGGCGGGAAGGAGATGATCCCTGGTGTGGGGACCGACTTCTCACCGAGCACCGCGACGATTTCTGAAGTACCACTTACTTCCATGGCATGAGATGCATCGAGTAACCCAGATCCATACACATTGCCCCAGGCATCCATCGTTCCGACTACGACAGGAATTCCAGCAGGAATACCAAGTGCTCCCCTTGTCTCTCCGGCGATCGAATCAAAACTATGAAGCGGAGCGTTGAGGAGCTGGCCACCATCTACAAGTGCAAGAACGTCGGCGATGTACGACCCATCGCTACCTACTAAACCAATAGCGCTCAGCGGATCGGCTACCTGAACTCCACATAACGCGGCGATGACGTAATCCTTCGGCAACATCGCTGCCGCGGCCTGCTTGAAGGCAGTTGGCTCGTTTCGCCTCCACCATTCGATGCGGCTGAGGGAAAATGATGAATCGATCTTGAATGGTCCACCCCAGAGTGCGGTCCTTTGAGTGTCGCTAATGGCGCCATCGAGTTCTGCAGCGATATCTGCGCAGCGTAAATCCTTCCAAGTGATCGCCGGCGTGAGCGCTTTGGACTCTTTGTCGACCAACAGATGAGTATTTACTTGAGAGCAAATTCCGATAGCGACAACTTCAACATCGGTGCGCTTCGCAACCAATGCATTCCACGCCGAAGTGACGGCATTCGTCCAATCGGTGGGATCTTGCTCTGCCCAACCTGTGTGTGGTCTATGCGTGGGATATGCGAACCCCACAGTGGCAAGTGTGCTGCCATCATCGGCCGAGATGAGCAGCGACTTGATGGAGGTGGTACCGATGTCGATACCGAGAAGTGCACGCGCCATTAGCTCTTAGCCTCATCATCTGACGCCTTGAGCGCACGGGAGATCATTTGCAGATTATCGCGCAAACCTTCGTTGCCGTGGGCAAAGAGCGCCTCAATACACGCGGTTCCTACGACGACACCATCCGCCCCCGATTTCATGATGCGCGTGGCCGTCGGTGCATCGCTCACGCCAAAGCCGGCAACTACCGGAACGTTCGGATTAATAGCGCGCATTTTCGCTACCAGGAAACTTGGGTCTCCGGCGGCCGTTCCCGTACCCGTCTCGCCTGGGCGCGTTGGCACCATGATGTACCCAGTGGCGGCATGCGCCAACTTCTCGTCTGCTTCGGTGTACTCCCACGGCACGAATACTGTGAGTGCCACACCGAGTGCTTGAAGACGTTGATCGAATCCTTCAGGATGTTCGCCGAGCATGAGGACGCCATCGATGACATCTGCTTCTACCCATTTTTCTAAATCTGTAAAATCTGCATCGGCGTAACACATCCAGAGAAGTCCCGGACGACGCTTTGCAGTAGATAGCCATTCAGTAAGAACTTTTGCAATCGAGTTGCCATCGGTGCCGGCGGCGTGTGCCCGCTTCATCGAGGAGCCCATGGTGGCGCCGTCCATATATGGATCACCGGACGGTAAGCCAATTTCTAAAATATCGGCGCCGCCCTCGAGATAAGCATCGAGGATTACGCGGGAGAACTCCGGATCTCCGGCGGGCACATAGGTGATTAAGACGGGTCTGCCCAAAGAAAAGGGGGCCAGCAATTTATTCATGCTGACCCCCTCTCCTCCTGGATATAACTTACTTAGCGTTGTCCTTGTTGATTACCGTGCCTGGGACGTATACAACCTTGTCCATTGGCTTAGTGCCAGCAAAGAAGTCTTGAATGATCTTTACTTCAGTAGCTGCAATCGTTGGCCAATCTTGCGCCATCGTGGCAACCCAGTTTCCGCCCTTAGCAACTTCTGCACGAGCGAAATCTTGACCGTCGACACCAGTGATCTTCACTTCGGTGCGACCCGCTTCTTGCGTTGCTTGGTATGCACCAAGTGCACTGGCATCCCAACCGGCCCAGACACCATCAATCTTGCCTGCGGGGTACTTGGTGAGGAAGTCCTTGACGGTCTTCTTAGCAAATCCAGTGGAATCTGCAGGATCGCCCTGTACGTATTCAACGATCTTGTAACCAGCGGCTTCGAAAAGCTTCTTAGCTTCGGCGCCACGGATTTGTACTGGTTGGAATGCGTCAAAGACGATCATGGCAATGTTTCCTGGCTTACCAATGGCATCCATCATCGCCTGCGCACTTGCGCTTCCGAGGAAACCGTTGTCGGTGGTGACGTTGACGAGGATTGGATCCTCAGTACCACCGGTATCTAGACCGAAGACTGGAACGTTGGCGGCCTTAGCAGCAGCCAAACCTTCGCCAAATTCCTTCGGAGTTCCGAAAGCGAGCACAATGGCGTCGACCTTCTGTGAGACAGCAGTCGTGATTTCGCCGTTGACCTTGGCGTTGTCGCTCTTGGTATCGGTGACCGTGGTCTTGAAGCCTGCAGCTTCGGCAGCCTTGACGAACTCGTCGATGGCGGTCTTAGCGGCAGGTTGAGCTGAGTAATCTGGGGAAATAATTGCAATGGTCTTCGCTGGGGCAGGAGCTGCCTCAGATGATGAACTGGATGAGCTGCAGGCGGCGAGCGCAAAGAGCGCGGCCACGGTGGCTCCGATAATTCCTAATTTCTTCTGCATCCGTACTCCTCTGTGAAGGTCTGTCCGTAGTAGGTGCTTCTTCCCGTCCCAAATGACAGTAAGAGTCTGGAGCCACGCCGTCAAGAGAAAACTAGTTTTTTCTTGATTCAGAGAGGCAACAGCCCTAAGGTAGCGCCATGACAAAGATCGCCGCACCTCCATTTATTCCAGCCTCCCTCTCTGAGCCCATTACCTCCTCGGAGGCCATCGATGGTCACTTTGGACCGTACGGAGGCCGCTTCGTTCCAGAAGCCCTCATCAGCGCCTTAGATGAGCTGGAGCGCACCTATCACGCCGCCAAGGTCGACCCTGTCTTTATCGCCGAATTGGCAGAGCTAAACGCCACGTACGTCGGCCGCCCCAGCATCCTCACCGAGGCGCATAACTTTTCCAAGGCGTGTGGCGGGGCCCGCATCCTTCTAAAGCGCGAAGATCTCAACCACACCGGTTCACACAAAATCAATAACGTGATTGGTCAAGCACTCATCACCAAGCGGATGGGCAAGAAGCGC
This sequence comes from Actinomycetes bacterium, assembly GCA_037138535.1. Lineage (GTDB taxonomy): Bacteria > Actinomycetota > Actinomycetes > Nanopelagicales > Nanopelagicaceae. The sequence continues at coordinate 3,083 of JBAXIG010000057.1, read as the reverse complement.
ATCATCGCCGAGACTGGTGCTGGACAACATGGCGTTGCAGCAGCAACAGCTGCCGCACTCATGGGTTTTGAATGTGTCGTGTATATGGGTGCAGAAGATATTCGCCGCCAATCTCTCAACGTGGCACGTATGAAGTTACTCGGCGCCGAAGTGGTGCCAGTTACATCCGGTTCACAGACACTCAAAGATGCTCTTAACGAAGCGATGCGCGATTGGGTCACCAACGTAGCCACTACTCATTACCTGCTCGGCACCGTCGCTGGCCCACACCCCTTCCCCACTATGGTGCGCGATTTCCATAGCGTGATCGGCATTGAGGCTCGTGAACAAGTTCTTGCACTCACCGGCAAACTTCCCGATGCAGTACTCGCCTGTGTCGGTGGCGGCTCTAACGCCATTGGCATCTTCCATCGCTTCATTTCAGATCCCTCCGTTCGTCTGATTGGCCTAGAAGCCGGCGGCGATGGCATTGAGACCGGTCGCCATGCTTCAAGTATTTCCGGTGGCACCAGTGGCGTCCTCCACGGTTCACGCACCTATGTTCTACAAGATGAAGATGGGCAGACGATTGAGTCGCACTCCATCTCGGCAGGATTGGATTACCCGGGTGTGGGCCCGGAGCATGCCTACCTTAAGGACAGGGGCCGCGCTGAATATCGTTCAGTCACCGACGCACAAGCGATGGAAGCCTTCGCTCTCCTCTCGCGCACTGAAGGAATCATTCCGGCCATAGAAACGGCGCACGCGCTCTACGGCGCCATGGTGCTCGGCCGCGAACTTGGTCCGGACGCCACTATCTTGATTAATCTTTCGGGTCGAGGAGATAAAGACGTACAGACCGCCGCTGCATGGTTTGGCATTGAACTCTAATGTCGCAGCTCTCTGATCTCTTTGTTCGCACGCGCGCGGAGAATCGCGCGGCACTGATCGGTTACTTGCCCGCTGGATTTCCCAACCAGGAGATGTCGATCAAAGTCATTAAGGCGATGATCGAAGGCGGAGTGGACGCCGTTGAGATCGGTTTTCCCTATAGCGATCCAGTTATGGATGGGCCCATCATTCAAGAAGCCGCTGAAACCGCTCGTGCGGCTGGTATCACGATGAAGAAGACACTCGAAGTTGTACGCGAAGTTGCTACCACCGGTGCACCCACGTTGATGATGACCTACTGGAATCCGATTGATCGTTACGGCGTTGAACGCTACGCCGAAGATTTTCATGCTGCAGGCATGGAGGGCGTCATTACACCTGACCTCACCTTCGAAGAGGCTGATGAATGGCTTGGACTAACTGACCGACTTGGCCTCCATCCTATTTTCGTAGTGGCGCCTAGTACCGCAGATGAACGACTGAAGCTAGTCGCTTCAAAGTGCTCTGGCTTTATCTATGCAGCAAGCACCATGGGTGTGACTGGTGCACGAACTTCAGTCTCATCTGCAGCCAGCACACTTGTTGAGCGTCTCCGTGCAATTACCGATACGCCAGTCTGTGTTGGCCTTGGCGTTTCCAATGGCGAACAAGCGGCCGAGGTAGCCAAATATGCCGATGGTGTGATCGTGGGTTCGGCTTTCGTGAAAGCGGTACTTGCTAATCCTGAAGATCCACTTCCTGGAGTGCGCGCAGTTGCTGAAGATCTAGCTCGCGGAGTGCGCAACCGCTAAGCGACTTCCTTAGCCAAAGCTCTTGAAAGTATCGGCACCGCATCAGCCCAAGTCATTCCAAAGGTTTCTGCGAACACCGTTTCAAAACTCTTTCCACCAGCAACGTCTTTGTACATTTGCATGATGACCTCTGGACCTTTGATGGCCGCAAAGATTTCACTCACCAAAAAGCCTACGTCGTAAAGCCGCCATTGCGGATAAGTTTCCCATGGCGCCCAGGACGGGGATGTTGATGGTCCAAGATATGCGTTAAACCATGCTTCGTTATACGAAGCGTTATGGATGAGCTCACCAGTATCACGGAGGCGCTCCGCCAAATACGCATCGTACGACGCATAATCAAGGGCAGCGGCTTGCGAGAACTCAGCCCCACCTTCCAATAACCATCGTGGAAGATCCCAATAGTGGTAGGGAGTGCCTCTCATCTGAGTTTGTTGAATAGTGTGACTGTATTCGTGAGCTTCCAGAGTGCCGTTCGAATGATTGGGATCACTCTTCCCCCATGGACTCACAGCGCTCAGAATGATTCCCTCGCCAGCAGTGTTCACCCAACTGCTGGCGCCCCAGCAGGTGCTTTCCGTTTGGCAATTATTTCTTGCCGCGCTATCCCCCGTCGCCAACCCTGTTTGCAGAGCTGCGTACTGCGCCTGTGCCCAATCAATGTCTTGATAGCCGTAATAGATCAGATAAAGATGCGCAACTTGATTGAAACCTGCGTAAAGGCGTGACGCCAAATCAATTCCCACCCTTGGATTGGGATTATCCAATGTTGAGTTGGGGCCAATGAGTGTTGTGACTACCCCTACCGTCGCAGTTGAGGTCTCCACCTTGGCTTTGCTCTTCGTCCATGCAGCTAATGTGACCGCTGCAGGGTTTGCATTGAGTGCGGCCTCAAGGGTTCCAAGCGAAGTAAGGCTCACTGGCGTCGGGGTGGGCATTGGTGCCGGAGCAGGTGTTGTTGAGGGTGTTCGTGCGAAACTCCATCGAGCCCGAGGAGTCCAGAAGCACCATAATGTCCGGACGGATCATCCGAACGTCACCAGGCACCGACTGAGCATCGGCCTTGCCGGGCGCAGAGAGCCACGAGGAAGCCACGGCAGCCAGGGTCCCGAAGAACTTGCGATTCAGTTGCATGGAATCACTGTGATGGCGCGGAGCGTCTCCGTGCCGCGCGCGACGTTGGTAGTGTCAGATCCATAGAGTGCCGAATCCAGTTCGGTAGTGCCCTCCGACTCTACGAGGAGTCGAACGGGAAGAACCGCGAGACTAGGGTCGCTCACGTCAGAGCCGCGTTGTGGAGATGTGTCGGCGCCGAGTTCAGTCACTCGAACCTGAAAGCGAGGAGAAAGTCCGCCCTGACCGAAGGAGCCAGCGGTTCGACTGGTCCCCGTACCCGAGGCAGCGATGAAGAGGGTCTGGGGT
>JBAXIG010000056.1:0-10158 GCA_037138535.1 Actinomycetes bacterium | reverse complement strand
CATCAGGTCGTCCATCGGCATCAGGTCGTCCATCGGCATCAGGTCGTCCATCGGCATCAGGTCGTCCATCGGCCCGTCCAAGTACCGGCGGTCGTGCAACCACATCTCGTGATGGTCGCCCGGATTTCCGACCCTCCACTCGTTCATCATCGGATCGACCGGAGCGTAGTGGTTCTGGGCGTCCATCTTCTTCGCGTCCATCTTCTTCGCGTCCATCTTCGGATCGTCCGGAACGTAGTGGCTCAGGTCGACAACCTTCTTTGCGTCCATCTTCGGATCGGCCAGAACGTAGTGGCTCAGGTCGACCACCTTCATCGCGTCCATCTTCGGATCGCGGGGATCGTCCCTCGTTCCGTCCATCTTCGGATCGGCCAGAACGTAGTGGTTCATCGCGTCCATCTTCATCGCGTCCATCTTCGGATCGTGGGGATCGTCCCTCTTTCCGCCCATCTTCGGATCGTCCGGAACGTGGTAACTCAGGTAGACCACCTTCTTCGCGTCCATCTTCGGATCGCGGGGATCGTCCGTCGTTCCGTTCTGCTTCGGATCGTCCAGAACGGAGTGGTTCGGGTCGCCCATCGTCTTCGGATCGTCCCGCGCGTTTTGGTGCACGACCAGAGCGCGGCGGCCCAAATCGCCCATCAAATGCTGGCTATAACAAACCCGAACCAGCACCCTTGGATCGTCCTCGTCGTGCGAAAATTTTTGAACCAGATCTTCCCGATCACATCACTGGAGAAGAATTAGATAAGGCTACGTTACGAGAGCTCTCAACGTTGCAGGAGGCAAACGCAACGTACGTAGCACGCCATCTCATTGCGAGTGGACTTGCTTTGGAAGAGGATCCAGAACTTGCATGGAAGCATGCACGCGCGGCTGCTCATCATGCTGGTCGAATTGCTGTTGTTCGCGAAGCTGCTGGTATTGCGGCCTATCACGCGGGACATTACTCGGAAGCGTTAGCCGAACTTAGAGCTGCGACGCGTATCTCTGGAGATTATTCGACACTGCCCATCATGGCCGATTGCGAACGAGGACTAGGTAGACCTCAAAAAGCAATTGATTTAGCTGGATCAACCTATGCTAAAAAATTGGAAATTAATGAACAGATCGAACTACGGATCGTTACTGCGGGCGCACGTCGTGACCTTGGTGAAATTGATGCTGCCATCGTCACGCTCACTTGCGCACAGTTGCGCGAAGATTCTGAAGAATGGTCAGCAAGGATTCGTTACGCATACGCGGATCTATTGGAATTAGCTGGGCGCGAAGAAGAGGCTCTGACTTGGTTTGAAAAGGCAGCACTATCGGATCCCGAAGACTTTACGGATGCCAAAGAGCGCGTCAAAAAACTTCAAAAATAGGTATATTTCACTTGTGTTTTGGGGCAGAAGCAGCGGCATCGCCAAAGTCGTACGAATTCGCCTCCACCTTGTCGAGCCAACGATTTATGCCCACGATATTTGCCCCCGTTGAACTGAGAGCTTCGAAACGCTCTAATGCTGACACGTTGGCGAAGAGCGCTGCGTACCGATCTCTGGTGCGCTCGATAATCATCGAAATAGCATGGTCTAGATCGAGACGAGAATTTCTTGCCTCGCGCACTAGTTCTACCCACACCCGTAGCTCTTCTCGACTACGATCAAGGGTTTCGTCGATCTTGGAAACTGGACCGTAGTGGCTAAAGAGTAATCGGGTCGGTTTCAGGTTTTCGAAGGTATCGATTGTATTAAGCGCGATATCGAGATCGAAGTCCGGGGGAGGAGTTGCTGGTTTGACGGTGTCCGTATCTGGGATATACACACCCGCGGCATCACCTACGAAGAGATCACCCGTGGTCGAATCGAGCAAACCCACGTGGTGTGACGCATGTCCTGGGGCGTAATAGCTATTGAGTGTGCGGCCATCACCCAGATCGATGGTCGCAATATCGCCAAGAGAACGTACGCGCTCCACCGGGGTGGGCAAGAGTGCACCCATGACGTCATCGATCATGGACCCAAAAACGCGCCTCGCACTATTCATCAATTTTGTGGGATCAACAAGATGCTTTGCACCACGCTCGTGTGCGATTAACTCCGCTTGTGGGTAGTGAGAAGTGAGATGGCCAGCACCTCCAGCGTGATCCAAATGAACATGCGTGACCACAATGGTGGCTAGGTCTTTCGGGAAAATCTCAAGTTTTTCTAATGCCGCAATCACGACAGGCGCGCTGCTAGCGGTGCCAGTTTCGATAAGTGTGGGTTTACTGCTGCGAATCAGATAACCCGCAGTGATTCCTTTGTAGCCGGATTGCTCCGTATCAATCTGAAAGAGATCGTTTCCCAGATCCGTGACGGTTACCTCCATTGCACACCCCCGATACTTATCCACCAATGGCCGGCCAGAGCGAGCTGATTTCCTGCCTCTGGGCAGGCTACCTCGACCAACTACGAAAGGAAGGAACACATGCAAAAAGAACACATAAATCTGGTAGAGCTCATTGGCGAAGTAACCGATCTGCCTACGGAGATCACCCTGCCCTCAGGTGAGGAGATCGTTGAGATACGCCTCTCCGTGTCGCCGACGGGAAGTTCGAAAAGTTCCCTCGATATAACCGTTCGGGAGAAGTCTCTGATGCGCCGGGCTCGCAGCCTCAAAGTGGGCAATACCATCGCAGTTCAGGGTGAACTCCACCGTCGCTTCTGGAAATCCGGCGGCTCAGTTTCAACCAGATTGGATATTGAAGCAGATTCGCTGGAAAAGGTCGGGTAGCGTTGCCCTGTGACCAAAGAGCGCATCCCCCAAGACCCAGTGACCCAGCTAGCCAATAGCATCCGTGGGTACGCCCAACTCGTTTCGGGATTGACGGAAAGCAACCTTGCTCCGTTGGCTGGGATGGCTATCGAAGGTGCCCGTGAATGGGTCACCGGTGCATTGGCAAACGCCGGTGGCACTATTGCTGGCGGCGCTGCCACGTTGGAAGCTCTCATACCTGCAGAGATCCGCACCATCGTTCGTCAGGAGGTGGAATCGGCGCTCGCTGGTCTTCCAGGTATCCCGAGCAAAGCAATGCGCGACGAATTGCGAGTGGCTCAAGAGAAAATTTTTGCCTTGGAAGCTGAAGTGAAGAAGTTGCGGTCACCCGTTGCAAAACCATCACCGGCGAAGCAGGAAGCGATCAAGAAGAGTGCGCCAGCTAAGAAGAGTGCGCCAGCTAAGAAGAGTGCGCCAGCTAAGAAGAGTGCGCCAGCTAAGAAGAGTTCAGCGAAGATGGTCACCAAGTCCACCAGGAAAGAGAAGATCGCATGAACCCCGAAGTAAATTCGCAAGATCTCACAGCGCTCGACAGTGCGCGCACCGAACTTGCTTCTCTCTGGTCTGCGCCCACCGAGGAACACCCAGGAACTTACGAGCGTATTCACCATACGATGACGGACGCACTTTCATCTATTGAAGGTCTGTAACAACATCTCATGGCTGCAAAACCGCGTCTCGATGCCGAGCTCGTGAAACGCGGACTGGCAAAGTCACGCGAAGCCGCCGTGCACGCCATTGAAAATGGCGAGGTGATTGTCAATGGCATTGTGAGATCTAAGCCGGCTTCAACTGTTGAGGCTGAAGCCTCTATCGTGGTCAAAGTGGGTAGTGATGAGCGTTATGCCTCGCGTGGTGCATTTAAATTGCTCGGAGCGTTAACAGAGTTCGAGCCCCAAGGGCTTTCGGTGAAGAGTCGACGAGCACTCGATGCCGGCGCTTCAACTGGCGGATTTACCGACATTCTTTTGAAGCGAGGAGCAGCGGAGGTGGTCGCAGTCGACGTCGGTTATGGACAGCTCGTCTGGGAGCTTCAGCAAGACCCACGAGTGACTGTCCACGATCGCACGAACGTACGCAATCTTTCACTTGAACAGATTGGTGCTCCGGTGGATGTAGTCGTGGCTGATCTTTCATTTATCTCTTTAGTACTCGTCCTTCCAGCGCTCGTTTCAGTAATTGACGCTGATGGCGACATGGTGTTGATGGTGAAACCGCAATTCGAAGTGGGTCGTGAGAAATTGGGCGCGGGTGGAGTTGTCCGCGATCCCGCGCTTCGTTCCATGGCGGTTCATCAAGTTGCTCGTGCAGCGGCCGAATTGGGTCTTGGAGTGCGCGGGATTGTGGCCAGCCCACTTCCTGGTCCCGCCGGCAATGTCGAATATTTTCTCTGGCTTCGCAAAGACGCTCCATCCTTGGATTCCGCCATGGTCACTGAAGCAATTGCTCAAGGGCCAGCATGAGTCGAACGATTGCGGTGCTGGTGCACCCAGCACGTCCTGAGGCTCGCGAAGCTGCCGATACGTTGCAATCTCACTTTCGCCAAAAAGGTGCAGATACTTACGAAGTTGCGCACGGCGAACCGATTAGCGATGGGACCGAATTGCTCGTGGTGCTCGGCGGTGACGGCACCATTCTTCGCGCGGCAGAGAGTGTGTATGGAAGAGCAGTTCCACTTTTGGGCATAAACCTTGGACATGTTGGATTCTTGGCAGAGGCAGACCGCGAAGACATCCTTGTGGTGGCAAACGCCATCGCTGATCGCACCTATCAAGTAGAAGAGCGCATGGTTTTGCAAGCCGAGTTACATCTAGGCGCAAGCCGTTCAGAGGAGTTCGCCCTCAATGAAATTGCACTTGAAAAGAGTGGAAGTCGCATGGTTGAGGTGCTACTTACTATTGATGATCGTCCGGTATCACGATGGTTAGCTGATGGTGTTCTCTGTTCCACCCCTACTGGTTCTACTGCATATGCATTCTCGGCTGGCGGGCCAGTGATTTGGCCCGATGTGGAAGCCATTCAAATTGTTCCGCTAGCCGCACATGCACTCTTCGCAAGGCCGCTAGTTATTTCGCCCTCTTCGAAAGTATCGCTCACATTATTAGGCGGCCGGGCCAATCTGGTGGCCGATGGTCTTCGTCAACGAGAAATGGAAGTGGGAGATCGAATTCTCTTGACACGCTCTCCACGCTCGCTGCTTTTTGCAAGACTCACTCCTACACCTTTTGCGGATCGACTAGTTGCTAAGTTTCGTTTGCCTGTCGAAGGCTGGCGCGAGAGCTAAGCGATGCTTCAAGAGATACGAATCAAATCACTCGGTGTCATCGCGGAGAGCACCGTGGATTTTGCTCCTGGATTTAATGTAATCACCGGAGAAACGGGTGCTGGGAAAACTATGTTGCTCACCGCACTCTCGCTGGTCTTAGGAGGAAAGGCAGATGCTCAGTTGGTGCGATCTGGCGCCGATCGAGCGGCGGCGGCCGCAAGTTTTACTCCTACTGCGCTGGCAGATGCTCTTCTTCTGACAATGGATATTGAGCAGGACGATTCGGCGATCATCTTGGGACGATCCCTTAACCCTGACGGCCGTTCTAAAGGAGTGCTGAATGGTGCCCCTGCAACTGGAACTCAGTTGGCGCAAATCGGTGCGCACCTCATCTCTATCCACGCGCAGAACAGCAACAGTGCACTGAGAAGGGCCACTACGCAACGCGAGTTACTCGATGCATATGGAGGGGAGGATCACCTCTCTAAACGCGACCGCGTAGCCACATGTTACGCCAACGCCCATCGTGCGATCGAAGAATTGGCTTCTTTCGAATCGGCACTCAAATTGGCAGATATCCAGCGCAGTGAATTGCAAGAGCTTGTCGAAAAAGTCGGTCCTCTCGATCTCAAACTTGGAGAGATCGAATCCATCAAGAGTGACCGTGAGCGGCTTAGTCATTTAGATCAGTTGCGCGAACTCGCCTCAGAAATCATCGCGAATCTCGAAACGTTATCCGGAGAGGGCCTAGCACAAGCAGGACGAAGCTTTGATCAACTTCAAAGAGTCGATTCGTCTGCCAGTGAATTATCGAAACGTTTCTCCTCATTAGTGATCGAACTAGGCGACATCGAAAGCGAAACGCGAAGATATCTTGCTCACCTGGACGCAGATCCCACCGAGTTATCTCGAATTGAAAGTCGGTTCGCCTCGATATCTTCTGCGTTAAAGCGCTTCTCAGCTCAGGACGAAGGGGAGTTACTTGCTCAATTGGTCTCCGCACGATCTGCGTTGATCGCTCACGAGGACTCGGAGGGAACTCGCGAGAAATTGCGTGCCCTCGCCATAGAGGCGGAAAAGGAATTCTTCGAAAGCGCCGCTGCGCTTTCAGGCTCTCGCACTGTTGTTTCTCAAAAACTTTCAGCAGCAGTCACCACTGAGATTCGAGAGTTGGCTCTTCCCAACTCAACATTTGTAGTTGATATGGCAAGTAACCTGGAGATTTCCTTCTCCAAAGCTCACGCTTTCGGAGTTGATGAAATCGAATTTAAATTCACCGCCCACACCGGGGGCACGCCACTTCCCATCGTGAAAGCAGCAAGTGGGGGCGAATTGAGCCGTCTCATGTTGGCTATAGAAGTGGTTTTAGCAACGGTAGATCCGGTGCCGACTTACGTGTTCGATGAGGTAGATGCGGGCGTAGGTGGAAGCGCTGCTATCGAAGTAGGTCGTCGTCTAGCGATGCTCGGCAGGCACTCTCAAGTCATTGTGGTCACGCACTTGCCGCAAGTGGCAGCCTGGGCCGACCACCATGTGCTGATTACCAAGGAAAGCACGGGAGTCACTGTTTCAAATGTTGCGGTCTTAGATGGCCCTTCGCGGATCGTGGAGATCGCTCGCATGCTCGGCGGCATCTCCGAGTCGGAAAATGCGCAGGCTCATGCTCAAGAATTACTTGCATTACGGGCCACTCTAAAAATCCCCACCACACTCCCTGGCAAGAAGAAGGCTCCCGCCACGCCGACTGCTTAAGTGGAAGGTGGGGGAGCGCTGATACGCTGAACCCCCGTGGACAGGCGGGTTTCCCCGCCGCATTTAGGCCGCGGGAGTGCAGATGGCACATCAGAGTAAACATATCTTCGTCACCGGCGGAGTCGCCTCCTCTCTCGGCAAGGGCCTCACAGCCAGCAGCCTGGGGAGACTCTTACGTTCTCGTGGCCTACGAGTCACCATGCAGAAACTGGATCCCTACCTCAACGTAGATCCAGGCACCATGAACCCCTTTCAACACGGAGAAGTTTTCGTCACCGACGATGGAGCAGAAACAGATCTTGATATCGGTCATTACGAACGCTTCCTCGATACAAACCTTCAAGGATATGCAAACGTCACAACAGGTCAGGTTTATTCGCGAGTGATCGCACGTGAACGCCGAGGAGAGTATCTGGGCGACACTGTGCAAGTAATTCCTCATATTACTAACGAGATAAAGGATCGTATTCGCCAGATGGGCAGTGACTCCGTTGATGTGGTGATCACAGAGATCGGAGGCACTGTAGGCGACATTGAGTCATTGCCATTTTTAGAAGCAGCACGTCAGGTACGCCACGAAGTAGGTCGCGAAAACGTTTTCTTCTTACACGTTTCACTAGTTCCCTACATTGGGCCTTCTGGAGAATTGAAGACTAAGCCCACGCAACATTCCGTGGCGGCATTGCGCAGTATTGGTATCCAACCCGATGCAATTGTGTGCCGATCAGACCGCGAGATTCCAGCGGGTGTAAAAAATAAGATTTCGCTCATGTGTGACGTTGATACTGAGGCAGTTGTTGCTGCCTCAGATGCCCTGTCAATCTATGACATTCCCCGAGTTCTTCACAGTGAAGGCCTTGATGCATACGTCGTGCGCCGACTTGGGCTCCCATTTCGTGATGTCGATTGGACAGACTGGGACCAACTTCTTCGCCGGGTGCACCAACCAGCCCATGCGGTCACTATTGCGCTCGTGGGTAAGTACATAGATCTTCCTGATGCTTACCTTTCGGTCACAGAGGCCTTGCGCGCTGGGGGGTTCGCTAACGATGCGAAGGTCAGCATTAAATGGGTGGCGAGTGATGAGTGTGAGAGTGCTGAAGGTGCGCGTAAACATCTGGAGGGCGTCGATGGAATTTGTGTGCCTGGCGGATTTGGAGTGCGCGGAATTGAAGGGAAAGTAGGGGCACTCAAGTGGGCCCGCGAAAATCGAGTCCCCACCTTGGGCCTCTGTTTGGGCTTGCAATGCATGGTTATCGAGGGAGCCCGCCATCTAGCAGGCATTTTGGATGCCAACTCTGCCGAATTTGCTCCCGAGTCTGCCAACCCAGTGATCGCCACCATGGCGAGCCAAATTGATGTAGTGGCGGGCGAGCGCGATATGGGCGGAACCATGCGATTAGGCCTTTATCCTGCGGTTTTGCTGCCAGGTTCAGTTGTCGCCGGCGTGTACGGGAGTGAGCACATAGACGAGCGACATCGCCATCGGTATGAAGTAAACAATGAGTACCGCACCCGTATCGAAGAGGCGGGCTTGGTTTTCTCTGGTCTCTCTCCAGACGGCCATTTAGTGGAGTTCGTGGAACTTCCCGCCTCGGTTCATCCATTTTATGTGGGGACGCAAGCTCATCCTGAGTTCAAATCGCGGCCGACTCGTCCGCACCCACTTTTTTCTGGGTTAGTTGAAGCAGCACTTAAATATCAGACCGTTGGGTAGGTCGTACTTTCCCACTGTGGATGCGGGGTAGAATGCGGTTTATCTAGTGCGTATCTCCATCTAAATTTGAGGTGTTCTGTGATCGTTGGCGTCCCACGTGAAATCAAAAACCATGAATATCGAGTTGCTATCACTCCTTCGGGAGTCCATGAACTCACACGACTTGGCCACAAAGTTGTCATCGAAAGGGACGCCGGTACCGGTTCATCCATCACTGATGCGGAATTTGTGCACGCAGGTGCTGAGATCCTAGATACTGCGGATGCAATTTGGGCACAGGCTGACCTTGTTCTCAAGGTGAAAGAGCCGATCGCAGAGGAGTATCACCGCATGCGCGCGGGGCAGACACTCTTTACATATCTACACTTGGCCGCCTCACGTCCCTGCACCGACGCACTCATCAAGTCGGGCATTACTGCAATTGCTTATGAGACCGTCGAAATTAATGGAGGGCTTCCACTCCTCGCGCCCATGAGCGAAGTAGCTGGGAGAATGGCGCCACAAGTCGGTGCTGCAGCGCTCCAACGTGCTGCTGGTGGCCGCGGCGTCCTGATGGGTGGAGTTTCAGGTGTCGGTGCCGCGAAGGTAGTGGTTTTGGGTGCAGGAGTATCCGGTCTTAACGCTGCGGCCATCGCATTGGGAATGCAAGCTGAAGTGATTCTGATGGATAACAACATCGGAAGGCTGCGCGAAGTTGATCGCATATATCAAGGGCATATGCAGACTATTGCTTCAAATTCCTATGAGATCGAGCGTCAAGTTCTTGATGCCGATCTAGTAATTGGCGCAGTTCTCGTCCCCGGAGCAGTAGCCCCGCGTTTGGTCACTAATGAATTAGTCTCGCGGATGAAGGCCGGAAGCGTGCTTGTCGATATATCGATTGATCAGGGTGGTTGCTTCGAGGATTCAAAACCCACGACGCACGCTGATCCTACGTATAGGGTACACAACTCGATTTTTTATTGTGTAGCAAACATGCCAGGCGCAGTCCCGCACACGAGCACATACGCTCTGACCAATGTGACTCTGCCGTATGCGGTCGCACTCGCTGAAGATGGTTGGAAGAAGGCCTGTCAAAACGATGCTGCGTTAGCTAAGGGTCTCAATGTCCATGCAGGGTCTGTCATCTCGGCTCCGGTTGCTGCCGCGCATGGCATGGCTGTCATGCCGGTGGATCAGCTACTTAAGTAGGTCGCACTTCGCTTACCGCGTTCCGCCGAATTTTCGGAGGGCGCGGTAAGTTTCTTTCTGTGACTGATCCTTCTATTCACGATTTCCTCAATCATCTGGCAGTTGAACGCTCCCTTTCGGTGAATACGGTGGCTGCTTATCGTCGAGATTTAGCGAAGTTTGAGGCGTATTTGGACTCCCATTCGCTCGTAATCGAAAATGTCCAAGAGAGCGATATCGCTGGGTTCCTCGCTTCCCTCGGGTATCTTGCTCCTGCCTCTGCCGGCCGAACTCTGGTAGCCGTGCGCCGTCTCTTTCATTTTAGGAATCCCACCGAAAGCCCAGCAGCATCGATCCGTCCACCCAAACTAGGCCTTCGGCTTCCTAAGGCTCTCACGATCGCCGAGATGGACCTTCTGCTCTCCTGCGCGGCTGGGGAAGACCCATCGTCACTCAG
>JBAXIG010000055.1:0-10195 GCA_037138535.1 Actinomycetes bacterium | reverse complement strand
GCCGAACTTGCTCGCCGAGAAAATGTTCGGCTACATACACACCTTGCAGAAACACTCGATGAAGAAGATTTTTGTCAGGAGAAGTTTGGTTGCTCCCCCACTGATTATGTGGAATCCCTTGGCTGGCTTGGCTCTGATGTATGGATGGCACATGCGATCCACCTCGATGATTCAGCGGTAGAGAAATTTGGTAAATCTGGGACTGGTGCGGCGCACTGTCCTTCTTCGAACGCTCGTCTTGGCTCCGGCATCGCACGCGTGCAAGATCTAGTGCGCGCCGGTGCACCTGTAGGGCTTGGCGTTGACGGTGCCGCGAGTAACGAAAATGGTGAACTTCTTACCGAAGTGCGCGCCGCCGCTCTCTGGGCTCGCCTGAAAGATGGCCCTAAAGCCATGAGCAGTCGTGAATCACTCAGACTTGCTACCCGAGGCGGCGCGAAAGTTCTGGGTCGCGATAAGGATCTTGGCTCCATCGAAGTAGGCAAATTGGCTGATCTTGTTCTCTGGAAGTTAGACGACATCGGACACATCGACATTGTCGATCCGATCGCGGCCTTAGTGCTTGGACCAAAGGCCGAAGTTACTGCGCTATTGGTGAACGGTGAAGTACGAGTACGACACGGCTTGATCACTGCAAAGTCCCATGAAGATATTGCTGCAGAAGCAGCACGCGCGAGTAAGCGTCTCTTGTCGAGTGCACGGAAGGCAGGCTGAAATGAGCAACTCAACCCTCCCCACCAAACAACGTGATCACGTTGAGGCACCCGTACTGGGTGGACTAGGAGAAAGCGTTGCTCGTCCCGATGGCACCCTGAAGGTCACCGGCGACTTCGCCTACTCAAGTGATCTGTGGGCAGATGGCATGCTCTGGGCTTCGACTCTGCGTTCTCCCCACCCTCACGCACGTATCAAATCCATCAACATCGCACCGGCGCTCAAGATCAATGGCGTCTCGGCGGTTCTTACACACGATGATGTGCCCGGCTCCAAGTTGTTCGGCCTTGAAATTGTCGATCAACCTGTACTTGCATTCGACACCATCAAATACCACGGCGAGGCAATTGCCATCGTGGCTGCCGACCACCCCGAAACAGCAAAGCGCGCAGCACAAGCGATTGTTGTTGAGTACGAAATCCTCGAACCCGTCGTCGATGCTGATTATGCGATTAGCGGAAAAGCCCCAATTATTCATGACGGCGGAAATATCACCCGCCACGTACCAATTATTTTTGGTCCGCAAAATCTCAAGGCTGATGTCGTCGTTAAAGGCGAGTACGAAGTGGGCATGCAGGATCAAGCACCGCTCGGTCCAGAATCTGGACTAGCAATTCCCGCCGACGATGGTGGAATTGACTTGTATCTCTCTACACAATGGTTGCATGTGGATCGCGGCCAACTCGCGACAGTTCTTGGCTTGCCGCCAGAAAAAGTGCGTCTCACGCTCGCTGGCATAGGCGGGGCATTTGGTGCACGTGAAGATATGTCGATGCAGGCACACATTGCACTGCTTGCAATGCGCACCGGCAAGCCTGTAAAAATTGTTTACTCTCGAGAAGAATCTTTCTTCGGACACGTACATCGCCATCCAGGAAAACTTCGCTACGAACATGGCGTCACCAAAGAAGGAAAGCTTGTCTACGTAAAGGCCAACATTGTCCTTGACGGTGGAGCATATGCTTCGTCTTCACCGGCAGTATGTGCAAATGCCGCATGTTTTGCTGTGGGCCCTTACGAAGTTGAGAGCGCCACTATCGACGCGTACGTTGCATACACAAATAATCCACCATGTGGCGCGATGCGTGGTTTCGGAGCAGTGCAAACAGGTTTTGCCTATGAATCGCAGATGGACAAAATTGCAGAGACCCTCGGTATGGATCCGATTGAACTGCGCCTGAAGAACGCCATGGTTCGCGATTCGCTGATGCCCACTGGGCAACCTGTTGATTCAGCAGCACCAGTTGCCGAAATTCTCGAAAAGCTGCGCGATATGCCACTTCCACCTCTCACTGCTACGACAGATGGCTTTGATGTCATTGAACTTCCCGGCGGTGCTAGCAATGTCACCCATGGTGAAGGCGTGCGGCGTGGAATCGGTTACGCAGTGGGCATTAAAAATATTGGCTTCTCTGAAGGATTTGACGACTATTCCACCGCCAAGGTGAGCTTACAAATAATCAATGGCGAACCTGTTGTTGAAGTACATACGGCAGCTGCCGAGGTGGGCCAAGGATTAGTCACCCTCAAAGGTCAGATCGCCCGCACAGAACTCGGCGTTCAACGTGTCGTTGTGCATGTGAGTGATACTCAAGTAGGTAGTGCGGGATCGACGAGTGCCTCTCGTCAGTCCTACGTCACTGGTGGTGCGGTCATGACCGCATGCAGAGCCGTAAGAGATGAAGTACTCCTTTATGCAATGGAGAAACTTGGACATCTGCATCCACACCTTCTCCACTTCCGCGCTAATTACAAGATGATCAATGGCGAGATTCGCGACGGCGAAGATCATCTGGTTTCTTCACTGGCAGACCTCGTCAAGGATCGTGTCTTTGAGTGCACTCGCGAATATCGCCATCGCCCCACCACGCCAATTGATCCCATCACTGGTCAAGGTTTACCTCACGCACAATTTGCTTTCGCTGGGCATCGGGCCGTTGTCGATGTGGATATTGAGACTGGCATGATAAAAGTTATTGAAATGGCAACTGTGCAAGATGTCGGCAAGGCATTGAACCCACAAGCAGTTGAAGGCCAAATCGAAGGCGGCACCGCACAAGGTCTTGGCCTAGCCATTCTCGAAGAAATTCAAGTGGTGAATGGAAAGGTCAAAAATCCTTCATTCACGGATTACTTAATTCCCACCGTGTTAGATATGCCACCTGTGCGCTCAATCATCCTCGAATATGCAGATGAGCACGCGCCTTATGGTTTGCGTGGTGTTGGAGAAGCTCCCACGATTTCCAGCACACCCGCTGTTGTTGCAGCAATTCGACAAGCTACGGGGTTAGCGCTCACACGAGTTCCTGTCCGGCCAGAGCACATCACTTCTACAATATAAATATAAGCGATTTATAACAGAGAGTAGATCATGAGTAATACGAGTCCTGGGTACGCAATCACCATCCGCTTGGAGGGACCCGCCTCCTCTTCCCCTACCACGAGCATCACCGCTGCAGTTGCCGCAGCAGGTGGCTACATGACTGCCTTGGATATTGTTGAGTCCTCTCACGATCGCGTCGTTGTTGACGTCACGTGCGATGCTCGTGATGCTGAGCACGCCGAGTCGATTACCGAAATCATCTCCGCTCTTCCACAAATCAAAGTTCGTAAGGTCAGTGATCGTACTTTCCTCCTGCACCTCGGTGGCAAGCTTGAAGTGCATTCAAAAGTGCCACTCAAGACACGTGATGATCTATCCCGCGCATACACCCCCGGTGTTGCACGAATTTGTTTAGCAATCGCCGCGGATAAGTCAGATGCCAGGCGCCTTACGATCAAAAGAAACACGGTTGCAGTAGTCACCGATGGCTCGGCTGTCCTTGGTCTTGGAAACATCGGCCCAGAAGCCGCCCTTCCAGTGATGGAAGGCAAGGCTGCACTCTTTAAGAGATTTGCTGATGTAGATGCCTGGCCAGTCTGTCTTGATACCCAAGACGTAGACGAGATTGTGCGCACTGTGCAATTAATTGCGCCGGTCTACGGCGGAATCAATCTTGAGGATATCTCTGCGCCACGTTGCTTCGAGGTCGAACGTCGCCTCAAGGAGTTGCTTGATATCCCGGTCTTCCATGATGATCAACATGGAACTGCCATTGTGGTTCTTGCAGCATTGATTAATGGTCTTCGCCTGGTAAATAAGGACCTTTCAAAGGTAAAGATCGTGCTCAATGGTGCGGGCGCGGCGGGAGTAGCAATTCTTCGGCTACTGATGCTTTCTGGCGCGAGCAACATCATTGCTTTTGATAGCAAGGGATCCATCTACGACGGTCGTGCAAATCTTGACTCCGCTCGCCAATGGCTTGCAGAGAACACTAATCAATCAAAGTTCTCTGGCGATCTCACAGGTGCCATGAAGGGCGCGGACATCTTCATTGGCGTAAGTGCACCTAATGTGTTGAGTGAAGAAGCTGTCGAAGCAATGGCAAATGACGGCATTGTCTTTGCCCTTTCAAACCCAGATCCAGAAATTGATCCACTCATTGCACGCAAGCATGCGCGCGTAGTGGCAACTGGCCGCAGCGATTATCCAAATCAAATCAATAACGTACTTGCCTTCCCTGGAATTTTCCGTGGATTGCTCGACGCCGGCGCATCAAAGATCACCGATGAAATGTTGGTAGCGGCCGCGGAGGCAATTGCTGCCTGCGTGAAACCAGAGCAACTTAATGAGAGCTTCATTGTGCCGAGCGTTTTTGATGCTGCGGTAGCACCTGCTGTCGCAAGTGCTGTCCGAAAGATTGCCGAGGAAGGGTTAAAGAAATGACAGTCGCACCTTCGAGTGTGGTGGGAGCCGATCAGGTCCTCACTACTGACGCATTGGAATTCGTGCTCCATTTAGATCGACTCTTCCATGAACGTCGGGACACACTCCTCGGTGCCCGTCTCACTCGCCGAAAGCAACTGGCTGCTGGGCAGAGCCTGGATTTCCTCTCCGAAACCGCTCCTATTCGAAGCGCAGAGTGGCAGGTGGCCAAGGCCCCCGCAGATCTCCTCGATCGCCGGGTGGAGATCACCGGACCTACAGATCCCAAGATGGCAATCAACGCCCTCAACTCGGGAGCCAAGGTCTGGCTTGCTGATCTCGAGGATTCCAATACTCCTCATTGGAAGAACGTGGTTGAGGGGCAAGTAGTTCTGCAGGGAGTCGCCCGTAAGAACCTCTCGTTTACTTCGCCAGAAGGTAAGAATTATGCGCTGAAAGAAGGGCCATTAGCCACGCTCGTGGTGCGCCCACGTGGTTGGCACTTCGATGAAAGACACCTCACAGAGAATGGCCGCCCAGTTGTGGCCGCCATTTTTGATTTCGGGATGCACTTTTTTCATAACGCAAAAGAGCTCATCGCTCGCGGATCCGGACCTTACTTCTATTTGCCAAAGATGGAGAGCCACCTCGAGGCGCGGTTGTGGAATGACATTTTTGTTGAAGCACAGAAAGTACTTGGAATTGCGCAAGGAACTATTCGTGCAACGGTGCTGATCGAAACTATTCCGGCCGCATTTGAAATGGAAGAGATCCTCTACGAGCTAAAAAATCATATGAGTGGACTTAATGCCGGTCGTTGGGATTACCTATTTTCTATCGTGAAGAATTTTCGCGATGCAGGTGTGAGGTTCGTGCTTCCCGATCGCGCTTCATTGACCATGACGGCTCCCATGATGCGCGCATATACAGACTTGCTGGTTTCTACGTGTCATAAGCGGGGAGCTTTTGCGATGGGGGGTATGGCCGCCTTCATCCCTAGCCGTAAAGACGAGGCAGTCAACAAAATTGCAATCGAAAAAGTCACCGCTGACAAGAATCGTGAAGTAAACGATGGCTTCGATGGTTCTTGGGTGGCACATCCTGATCTGGTTGCGCTCTGCGCAGATATTTTCACTTCCGTACTCGGCGACCGACCTAACCAAGTGGATCGACTACGCCCCGAGGTAAACGTCACCGCAGCGCAATTGCTCTCCGTAGACCAAACTCCCGGGTCAGTAAGCGAAGCGGGATTACACCAGAACATTGATATTGCCTTGCAGTACTTGGCCGCTTGGCTCGACGGCAATGGCGCCGCATCAATTCATAATTTGATGGAAGACGCTGCCACCGCGGAGATCTCCCGTTCGCAAATCTGGCAACAAGTGAAGAATGCGGTCACTTACTCAGATACCTCGAGGGTTGCCACGAAAGAATTAGTACAAGAAGCGCTCAATACTGAGGTCGCGCGCCTTCAAGCTGCGGGATTTGACCCAGAGAAATTGGCGGAAGCGGCACAACTCTTCGCACGAGTATGTCTTGACGACGTATACGTCGACTTCCTCACATTGCCAGCACTCGAGATGATCGACTAAATGATTTGTGATCTCGTTCTTCGTTCTTTACGAGTAGTAACACCAAACGGAGAACGAAGCGCGGCTCTGGCAGTGAGCAATGGAAAGATCGTCGCGGTCTCTGATTTCGACGCACATTTTGATTGCGATCAAGACTTCACAATTGACGGCGTTCTTATGCCTGGCATCGTGGATACTCACGTGCATATCAATGAACCTGGGCGTACAGAGTGGGAAGGCTTCGAGACCGCCACCAAAGCAGCTGCGGCAGGCGGCGTCACTACCGTGATCGATATGCCACTCAATAGCATTCCTCCCACCACATCAGTTGCAGCTCTCAACACGAAGAAAGACGCAGCGCTAGGAAAAACTTCGGTCGATGTGGGTTTCTGGGGCGGATCGATTCCAGGAAATACTGGAGACCTTATTCCGCTACACAATGCCGGTGTATTCGGATTCAAATGCTTCTTGCTTCATTCTGGAGTTGATGAATTTCCAGCAACCACCGAAGTCGAGTTCGCGCAAGCGTTAGAGATCCTCGCGAAAGTGGATGGTCTCATGGTGGTGCACGCCGAAGATGCACACGTTATCGAGGATTCCACTCGTGCCGGATCACGCGATTACCAAGAATTTCTTGCATCAAGGCCAAAAGGTGCAGAAAACGAAGCCATCGCACAAGTCATTCGAGAAGCACGTCGTACGGGTGCGCGCGTGCATGTACTACATCTTTCTAGTGGCGATGCTATCCACATGATTAAAGAGGCGAAGGCCGATGGCGTGCGCATCACTGTAGAAACATGCCCGCACTACCTCTCCCTCACCGCCGAAGAAATTGCAGATGGTGCAACTCAATTCAAATGCTGCCCGCCAATTCGCGAAAAGAAGAACCAAGACGAACTTTGGGACGGTTTACTCTCGGGTGTGATCGACCTAGTCGTCTCAGATCACTCCCCCTGCACGCCAGACCTCAAGGGATTCGAAGAGGGTGACTTTCAAAGCGCCTGGGGAGGTATCTCCTCACTCCAACTTGGACTGCCTCTTGTGTGGAGCGCTGGCGCCCCCCGCGGAGCCACTCTCGCCCAGATCTCTCACTGGATGTCGACGAAACCCGCTGCCCTTGCCGGACTGAGCCAGAAGGGCGCCATCGAGGTGGGCAGAGATGCCGATCTGCTGGAATTCCTTCCAGGGGAGAAATTTACGGTGAATCCGATCGAACTCTTCCACCGCAACCCGGTCTCCCCCTACGCCGGCAAAGTTCTTACGGGTGTTGTACAGAAAACCTGGCTTCGTGGGACTCTGATCTATCAAAATGGTGCTCTGACCGGAGTTCCTAGCGGGCAATTCCTCTACCGAGAAGGAAATACTCTATGAGCGATTTTCGAAATCTCACCGACCTAGCTGCCCGCCGTTTTGGATCCGGAGTGATCGCCGCCAACGATGAATTCTTCGCCGAGAAGGAGAGTCTGCTTAACGAAGGAAGAGCCGACTTCCACGGACACACTTTTGGTCATAAGGGACAGATTTATGACGGTTGGGAGACGCGTCGTCGTCGCGAGCCAGGGCACGATTTTGCCATTGTTCGTCTTGGTGCTGCGGGCATCGTGCGCGGCGTAGTGATTGATACCGGAAACTTCACTGGTAACTATCCGGAGCAAGCATCGGTTGAGGGCACTTCTCTCGAAGGCAATCCCTCTCCCGCAGAAGTCGAAGCCGCGGAGTGGACCACACTCTTAGGACCTGCTGATCTCAAGGGAGATCATGAGAATCTCTTTGAGATTAAGAGCGAACTTCGCTGGACACATATTCGTCTCTCTATTTATCCCGATGGCGGAGTTGCTCGCTTTCGTGTTCATGGAGAAGTCGTTCCTGATCCTCGTTGGATTATTGCGCGTCACACCATCGATCTCACCGGCTTAGAAAATGGCGGTGAACTGATTGGCTGCAGTGATGATTTCTATTCATCGTCGCGCAATACCCTTCTACCGGGATTGGCGCGCACGCAAGGCGATGGTTGGGAGAACCGCCGTCGTCGCCATGGGGGAAATGATTGGTTTGCCGTAGCTCTCGCTGTCGAAGGGGTGGTCTCTGCTGTCGAGGTAGACACCACACACTTCAAAGGAAACGCACCGGGTGAAATTATGGTGACCGCAGATAGCGCTGCCACACTTAAGAAATCACCCGGTAAGGAAGAGTTGGTTGCCAAACATCGCGTGCAACCCGATACTCCTCATCGCTATGTCGTAAAGAGTGATGTGCCGGTTAACGCCGTGCGCCTTGATGTCTTCCCTGATGGTGGCCTCGGGCGTTTTCGCGTCTGGGGGGTTCCCACACACGCAGGTCTCTCGGCCGTGGCGAAACGTTGGTGGAATTCACTGCCAGAAAGCCATAAAGCCACAATCACCCTCTCAAGTGAGATCAAAGATCTACTGTGAGCTCTCTCGGTAAAGACTTCTTAAAACAGGCAAGCAAAAATCTTAGTGAAGTAGATAAAACTCTTGCCGATCGCTACGGGGGCGATTTTGGCGGGCGTCAACCGATACACACCTGCTACGTACCTGCGGATAAGTTCTCCTCTCGCACGATTCATGAGTGGGGCGAGCACGCTCGCAATACATTAAGTTCACACGCCGGAACGCCGGCCGAATTTGCCAGCGTAATTGGCGTCGCAGAAGAAGTGGTCTCTGATTGGTGGCCACGACTTCAAGCAAAATTAACAAATGAACCGATTGAAGATTTAAGAATTGATTTTGAAGATGGCTACGGAAGACGTAGCGATTGCGAAGAAGATGAGCACGTTGAAAGTGCACTCGCCTCAATACAATCTCTTACCACCGCTTTTTCGGGAATTCGAATGAAGAGTTTGGAAGCCGTAACTCGCGATCGCGCGCTGCGTACTTTGGATCTCTTTATCTCAGGGCTTGCAAAGCAGGGCGGTATTCCAAAGAACTTTGTTGTGACGCTTCCGAAGGTCACCTTCGTTGAGCAGGTAGAAGTGATGGTAGACGCTTGCCAAGAAATGGAACATTCGTTAAAACTTAAAGACGGCACTATTCGATTCGAGATTCAGATCGAAACAACGCAAGCAATTATTAGCCCAAATGGCAAAGTCGCCTCTGCTCCGATGATTGATGCAGCAGAGGGCCGGCTTACAGCGTTTCATTACGGTACATACGACTATTCGGCTGCGGCTGGTATTTCGGCGGCCTACCAAACTCTCGATCATCCCGCCGCCGACCTAGCTAAGTCGCTCTTACAAGTAGCCTCCGCCGGTACCGGAGTACGTCTCTCCGACGGCTCCACAAACATCATTCCGATCGGCAGCACAAGTGACGTGCATGCCGCGTGGGCAAATCACTATCGACTCGTCCGCAGATCACTCGAACGAGGCTTTTACCAAGGGTGGGATTTACATGGGGCACAGATCCCCACCCGCATCGCAGCGAATTTTACTTTCTATCGCGAGGGGTTAGCAGCGGCATCCCAACGATTGCGTACCTACCTTGATAAAGCCGAATCCGGCACCATGGACGAACCTGCGACTGCCTTAGCACTTGCTGGATACTTCTTACGCGGGCTCGACTCCGGCGCCATCACCGATGCCGAGATGAGCGAACTCACTGGTCAGAGCGAAGAGGCGCTGCGCGCACTGGTGAAGCGCCGCGGACAAATTAGCTGATTAGACTGCATCAGTGAACTCTGTTCTTGCGGCTTCTTTCGATAGCCAACTCTCTCCCCTTACTCCCTTCTTGCTTTACGTCGTTGTGTGGGGTTTGGTCTTCGTCGAAACGGCCCTACTGATTGGTTTCTTTCTTCCCGGAGATTCGATTCTCTTTAGCGCTGGGTTGGTAGCGGCCGCGCGCGAGGATGTAAATATCGTCATTCTGGCAACGGGCGTTTTCTTGGTTGCATTTGTTGGCGATCAAATTGCCTTTGTGATTGGTCGTCACTTCGGCCGGCCCTATTTAGAGAAAAATCAGAGTCCGAGACGTGCGAAGCTTGTTGCAAAGAGTGAGAGGTTTTACGAAAAGTACGGCTTCTGGGCCGTAATCATTGCGCGCTACTTGCCGTGGGTGCGCACCTTCGTTCCAGTTATCGCTGGTGTGGGCAAGATGCACTATTACCGATTTCTGATTGCTAACTTGATTGGGGCACTCTCGTGGGGTGT
>JBAXIG010000054.1:0-10199 GCA_037138535.1 Actinomycetes bacterium | reverse complement strand
GCACCTGCATGGCATGCAGGGGGTCAGGGGTTCAAGTCCCCTCAGCTCCACTCAAAGAGTGGTTACTTCGGTATGAATTGGGAGAGATCATGGCAATCATTTCTCCCGTTCCCCGTCGATGGGATGCCAGAGCTATCCCAGATCTCCATGGCACACGCTTTCTTGTCACTGGTGGAAATTCAGGTTTAGGTTTTGAAACAGTACGCGCTTTGGCTGCTCAGGGTGGCGAAGTCATCATGGCCAGTCGCAACCTCGCTAAAGCCGAGGTGGCGGCATCAAAGATTCGTGGCAACGTCGTTATCGCTCAGTTGGATCTTGCAGACCTTTCTTCGGTTGAAACTTTCACTCGCGAATTCACCTGGGACCACCTTGATGCACTCATTCTCAATGCAGGGGTGATGGCGATCCCGCTTCGTCACACTGTTGATGGATTCGAATCACAGATCGGCACTAATCACTTAGGCCACTTCGCGCTCGCGGCACGTCTATTACATAAACTTCGTGGCGCGCGCGTGGTCTCGGTGTCGAGCATGGCGCATCGGATGGCTGATTTTGATCCGAGTCGTCTCAAAGAGCAAATGTGGATGAAGGGCGACGATGCGCTCAAGTACAACGCATGGCGCACTTATGGCCGGAGCAAATTAGCCAACCTTCTCTTCACTCATGAATTGCAACGTCGAAGCGATGCTGCAGGCTGGGGCATTACTGCACTCGCCGCACATCCCGGTTGGTCAAACACAAACCTTCAAATGGTAGCTCCAGAGATGAAGGGCCAGAGCGCGGCGACCACTGCGACTACTTTTGTGAATAAAGCATTTGCACAATCGGCTGCGATGGGTGCGCTCCCCACCTTGGCTGCAGCGCTTCTGCCCTCATTGCCGGGCGGCACCTACATCGGCCCCGATGGGCTCGGAGAAATGCGCGGCCATCCAAAATTGGTCAGAGCACGTGACATTGCCTACGACCCACGCTTAGCAGGAGCGCTCTGGGGGATCAGCGAGGATCTCACCGGGCTTTCCTGGCGGGTACTCTTTGAACCCTGATGAGTGAGAATTTAGAGCCAGCTAAGCGCGAGGGTTACGACGTCCACGGAGTCCAGGAGAAGTGGCTTCCGGTCTGGGATGAGATCGCCCCCTTCCGCTCGGGTAGGGCAGATGACCTCCGGCCGAAGAAGTATGTGCTCGACATGTTTCCTTACCCTTCTGGTGACCTCCACATGGGCCATGCCGAGGCTTATGCACTCGGCGACGTGGTGGCCCGCTACTGGGTGCAACGTGGTTTCAACGTGATGCACCCGATCGGTTGGGATGCCTTTGGTCTTCCGGCCGAGAACGCCGCCATCAAACGCAATGAATCTCCAGGAATCTGGACCTATGAAAATATAGCGGTGCAAAAAGCTTCGATGCGGCGTTTTGCATGTTCATTCGACTGGGATCGCGTACTCCACACTTGTGACCCAGAGTATTACAAATGGAATCAGTGGCTCTTCTTGGAAATGTTTAAGAAGGGCCTTGGTTATGGCAAAGCTTCGGCAGTCAACTGGTGCCCTTCTTGCCAAACTGTGCTGGCGAACGAACAAGTAGTCGGTGGTGAGTGCGAGCGTTGCGACACTCCCGTCACAAAGAAGAAATTGACCCAGTGGTATTTCAAAATTACTGACTATGCAGACCGTCTCCTTGATGACATGGAACAACTCGAAGGCAAGTGGCCCGAGAAAGTTCTCACCATGCAACGCAACTGGGTGGGTCGATCCGCCGGTGCTGATGTGGTCTTCCAAATCGAAGGACGCAAAGATCCGGTCACCATTTACACCACGCGACCAGACACGCTTTACGGTGCCACTTTCTTCGTGGTGGCTGCCGATGGTGATCTTGCTGCTGAGCTTGCGGCTGATTCACCCGCCAAACAAGTTTTTGAAGATTACTTAGTCACGGTGAAGCAAACAAGTGAAGTGGATCGTCTCTCCACCGATCGTCCTAAGACGGGTGTCTTCCTCGAGCGCTATGCCATTAACCCGGTCAACGGCGAGAAACTTCCCATCTGGGCCAGTGATTATGTGCTCGCCGATTACGGCCATGGCGCGATTATGGCGGTTCCAGCGCACGATCAACGCGACTTAGATTTTGCGCGCGCGATGAAACTTCCTGTGCGCATCGTGGTGGCCAGTGAAGATCCAGATCCCAATGAGAGCGGCGTCGCCACCGCAGGCGACGGCGTACTGGTGAACTCTGGCGATCTCAATGGTCTTTCCAAAGCCGAAGCGATTGCCAAGATCACTGCGCAACTTGAAAGTAAGAATCTAGGCAAGACCGCAAAGAATTACCGTCTCCGCGATTGGCTCATTTCCCGCCAACGCTATTGGGGGACGCCCATCCCGATCATTCACTGCTCCAAGTGCGGAGAAGTCGCGGATGAAAACTTGCCCGTCCTGCTTCCTGATGCCACAGGTTTAGATCTCAAGCCTAAAGGCACCTCACCACTCGGTGGCGCTCGCGATTGGGTAGAGGTGAAGTGTCCTACGTGTGGCGGTGATGCGCAGCGCGATACCGACACTATGGATACCTTCGTGGATTCATCGTGGTACTTCCTGCGTTACACGAGCAATACTCGCGACGATGTGCCTTTCGACCTTGAAGCTGTAAAGACCTGGATGCCGGTCGATCAATATGTCGGTGGCGTGACGCACGCCATTTTGCATCTGCTTTACAGTCGCTTCTTCACCAAGGTCTTGCATGATCTTGGAATGCTCGACTTCGATGAACCATTTACTCGCCTACTCAATCAAGGCATGGTGGTGATGGATGGTTCAGCGATGAGTAAGAGCCGTGGCAACCTCGTTCGTCTCTCAGATGAACTCGCAGTGCACGGCGTTGATGCGATTCGCCTCTCTATGGTTTTTTCGGGACCTCCCGAAGACGATGTCGATTGGGCAGAAGTATCGCCTAGCGGTTCTGCCAAATTCTTGTCACGCGCCTGGCGCCTCTCCGGTGATATCACTAGCCCAGTAGGGGCGGATTTCGCCAAGGGAGACCTCGCGCTTCGCAAGATTACGCATAAGACTCTTCATGAAGCTGGACAAGCCGTAGAGTCATTTAAATTCAATGTGGCGGTCGCTCGCGTGATGGAACTAGTTAATGCCACCCGCAAAGCGATCGACTCTGGTGCTGGTCCAGCTGATCCGGCAGCACGCGAAGCCGCAGAAGCTGTTGCCATTATTTTGTCACTTGTCGCTCCATACACTGCAGAAGAGATGTGGGATCGTCTGGGGCATGAGCCCACCGTGGCTCTCGCTGGTTGGCCGATAGTTGATCCCGCACTTCTCATACAGGATTCCGTCACCTGCGTAGTGCAAGTGAACGGAAAGATTCGCGAACGCCTCGAAGTCTCACCAGACATCAGCGAAGCTGACCTTCATGCTCTCGCTATGTCGGCAGACGAAGTCAAGAAGAGTATTGGTGATGCGGCGATTAAGAACATCATTGTTCGAGCACCGAAACTCGTAAACATAGTGATCTGAGGCTACTTATGCGTACTCTCATTGTTACTGACTCCACGGCATACATTCCGACTGATTATGCAGCCCGCCTCGGTATTGAAGTAGTGCCATTGCAAGTTCTTATCGGTGATAAGTCCTACGAAGAGGGCGGCGAAGGCGCGGAAGCCGTGCTGACGGCGCTTCGCCAAGGGATTCTGGCCACCACATCGAAGCCGACTCCGGAGCGCTTTCTGGAAACATATCAACGAGCAGCATCGCAAGGTTATGACGCAGTGGTGAGCATTCACTTGTCGAAGGCCATTTCTGGAACATACGACTCAGCGCTGGTGGCTGCCTCGCAAGCCCCCATTCCCGTGTACGTCGTCGATTCAAAATCCCTCGCCATGGGATTAGGTTTTGCAGCCATCTCGGCAGCCCACGCCGCCGAAGAAGAAATTGATGCTAAGGAGATTGTGCAGATCGCCACCACGCGCGCTCATGCCACCGTCTCTTATTTCACGGTTGCCACGCTGGAGCAACTTCGTCGCAGTGGTCGCATCTCGCGCGGTAAGGCACTGGTTGCAAGTGCGTTAGCTATTCGCCCTATCCTCGCCATGGAGGATGGCGAAATTGTGGCTTTCGAAAAAGTGCGCACCAGCACTAAAGCGATTGAGCGTATCGAAGAGTTAGCCATTAACGCGGCGCGTGGTCGATCCGTTGACCTTGCAGTGCATCACTTGGGGGCCCTTGAACTAGCAAATGCGGTCGCAGAATCAATTCAAGGGGGGCTTGCCGAAGATGGTTTAGTTTCCGAGGTGATTGTGAGCGAAGTGGGCGCGGTCGTCGGCGCGCATACTGGACCTGGCATGATCGCTGTTGTAATTTCACCCCGTATCTAAGGTCCACCGGCATGAGGGAGTTTCCATGAATCGTCGAATCACATCCACGCTTGTCGTGTCGACACTTATTGCATCATCAACTCTCACGGGCTGCTCCTCAAAAGCTGATCCGACGGCAATGCGTACAGAGTGTTCTAAAATTGCAGATATCCTTGGAGTAGTTCTTGAAGATCTCACAACAATTAATAAAGGACTGTCGCAACTTGATGTAAGCCAATTTACAGCGCGCCGTAATGAACTGCAGGATCAGCAGAAGAAACTGTCAGCACTAGATATTACTGATGG
Source organism: Actinomycetes bacterium (assembly GCA_037138535.1). GTDB lineage: Bacteria > Actinomycetota > Actinomycetes > Nanopelagicales > Nanopelagicaceae. Next base: position 5,540 of record JBAXIG010000054.1, on the reverse strand, counting down.
CATTCTCGCCAATGACGTGAAGAATATGTCGGGGGCCCTGCAGGTGGTTATTGACGATCTCGGTAGAATTGCTAAAGATGGGCCGGCCGCGATCGCCTTGACGGCGTCTGATATCGATAAGCTCACTGCTACGGCTGAGCGAGTTGCTGGAAGTTGCCTGTAAGAACCTTGGCCTCACGTTGAGTGAATGCAAGGCGCGCTCTTCCACATCCGACGACCTGATGTGATTTTCTGGGCGCTCCGAGAAGTACCCTCCCGGCATGCCCGCCTTACTCCTGCGCCTACCCACTACAAGTGAAGAGATCACCACTTTCTTAGAGCCCGATGACGCGGTAGCGCCCACTCTGCGCGAGCGCCTCGCACTCTCCTCGCGCAATTTAGTCGGGCTCGGCGTCATTCTGCTCTTTGCGTTGCTCTTTGCGGGATGGCTCTTCTTCTCGGCTGCTCCTGCGCAAGTATCTATGGGCTCTCGACCTGAAATTTCCTCGGCGGCACCTGTAGTTGCTGCTTCTCCCACTGAAATTGTGGTCGATGTTTCTGGCAAAGTGCGCCATCCAGGCGTGTATCACTTGTCCACGGGTGCGCGCGCCGAAGATGCCCTCAATGCGGCCGGCGGTGCCTTGCCAGGAGTCGATCTCTCTTCCGTCAATCAAGCAGAAATATTGGTAGATGGCACTCAGCTCTTAGTTGGCATTACTGCTTCGGTGAGTGGTGGAGGTCTTCTTAGTTTGAATCATGCCAGCGCAACCGAACTAGATTCATTGCCCGGTGTTGGTCCGGTACTTGCTGGACGAATCGTCTCCTGGCGCAAAGCGCATGGGCGTTTTACTTCTATAGATCAATTGCGAGAAGTGGGCGGCGTGGGCGATGCGAAGTTTGCCGATCTCAAATCTCTTATCCGACTTTAGAATTCAGATTGCCTCGTGGGGTGATCTTCGACTCCTTACTCTTTCGCTAGCCATCTGGAGTGGAGTCCTTCTCTCGAACGGCATCGGCTTTCTGCTGTCATTCGCGGTGCTTTCTCTCATCTTGCTCGCGACACTCTTCATACGTGTGGTGAGAGTGGAGCACTCTCGCATAATCCTTGTGCTCTTTTCTATGGCGCTCGTGGGTGGTGCCTTGCTGCACTTTCGAGCTCTTCCACTGGAGAGTCTTGCTCCCTACATAGGGAAGCACGTTTCGGTGGAAGTGGTGGTGACGGGGGACTCGATAGCTAGGTCGCAACGGTTCGGGTCGGTTATCGCTGCCAGTTTTCGTACCCCTGCACGTTTAGAAGTGTTGAGGTATGAAGGAAGTGAAATCAGACTTCGCATTCCGGTATCCGTCCTGACATCACAAGGAGATTTCACTCCTAGCACCAGGATTGCCTTCGATGCACGGGTGATTGCACCTCGCGGAGCAATTGCCGGCACTCTCATTGCCAAGGGAAAAGTGCGCCTTCTCGGTGAGCCGACGCACTTACAGAATTCTGCAATGGCGGTGCGTCGGGGCATGAAGCGGGCGGTGGCGCACTTGCCGTCGGATGCAGGTGCATTACTTCCGGGATTAGTACTCGGCGATACCAGTCAGGTGGATCCAGCGCTCACCGCAGATATGAAGAGCACGGGGCTCACGCATCTGACGGCGGTAAGTGGCGCAAATCTGGCGATCCTTTCCTCGCTCATCCTTTTATTGATGAAGTGGGTGCGCTCCCCAAGGTGGCTGACCATCATGGTCGTGGGCTTCTTTCTCGCATTCTTTGTGGTGCTGGTACGTCCGCAGCCTTCTGTGCTGCGCGCAGGTGTGATGGCAGTGGTGATGCTGATCGCCTACGGCAGGGGAGTAAAGCGTGCCGCCTTACCAGCCCTGGCGGCCGCCATTTTCTTCCTCTTGCTCATTGATCCGTGGCAAGGGCTCACTTACGGTTTTGCGCTCTCTGTGGCGGCGACTGCAGGTTTGTTACTGATCGCGCCTCCGTTGGCTGCCAATTTTTCACGACGCATGCCACATTGGTTGGCGCACGCACTCGCTCTTCCGATCGCTGCACAGATCATGTGTGCACCCTTGATTCTTGCGCTCTCTGGAAATCTTTCTATTGTGGGAGTGATAGCGAATTGCGTAGCTGCACCACTGGTTGCGCCTGCAACAGTTCTTGGATTACTTGCTGCGTTGCTTTCCATCGTCTCCTTGCCGTTGGCTTCCTTCATTGCGTGGCTCGCAGCGATTCCTACCGGAGGTATTTCCTGGATTGCTCACCGATTCGCTGCGCTGCCTTTTGCTTCGTTGCCTTGGGGATCATCGGCAATTGCGATCACTCTCTTCGTTCTTCTACTTGTGCTCTTCGCACTCTGCTTTCGCTTCCACACAAAAATCGCGCTCGTGACCACCGCATCGATCTTCGCTCTCTTGGTGGCGACATCGCTCGTACCTAATGGTTGGCCTCCACGTGATTGGGTCATGGTGATGTGCAATGTAGGTCAAGGCGACGGGCTGGTTCTTAATGGCGGCGGTGGTAAATATGTTGTGGTTGATGCGGGACCTGATCCAATTGCGATTGATCGTTGCCTCAATGACTTGGGAGTTAAGCACATTTCCTTATTGCTCCTCACACACGATCATGCCGATCATGTGGAAGGGATTCCAGGAGTCCTTCACGGGAGAGAGGTTGAAACGATCTGGCTCTCGCCGCTAGATGAACCCGGTTATGAATTTGATCGGGTGAGTCGATGGGCGAAAGGCATCTCGCTTATGCGTGCGCCGGTGGGAGAGACACTCAAGGTGGGCGCTCTCCAGATTTCACCACTCTGGCCGAGGAGAGTGATGAGTGCGTCGGCTCCCAACAATTCCAGTGTGGCAATGTTGGTCACGGTGGCTGGGCTGCGCCTCTTTCTGGCCGCGGACATGGAGGCCCCCGCGCAGGAAGAGTTGCTTTCCTACTTACTTTCGCACCGAGAAATTCTGGCGAGCAATGTAGATGTCCTTAAAGTGGCACACCACGGATCGGCAAAACAGAGTCCGCTCTTGAACGCCTATCTCAATCCACAGTTCGCGTTGATCAGTGTGGGTGCCGGAAATCCCTATCGCCACCCGGCCCCGCTCACCTTGCAACTCTTGGCGAGAGCTCAGATCTTTCGGACCGATCGAGATGGGTCGGTGGCGGTGATTCACCCACTGGCAGTGGTGAAACCGAGGCGCACTATGTGGCGCCGTGCGGGCTAGGCTTACCTGCATGAACAGCCAACTCTTCCTCGCCTATGGGCCTGAGACGCTCCTGGCTGATCGAGTGGTTGAAACCACGAGCGCCGCGCTGAAAGCGCAATCAAGTGATCTTGTAGTGGAGAGCGTTGATGCCGCGGAGATTGATGATGCGCGCTTTGGTGATCTCTTTGCTCCATCACTCTTTGGTGAAGCGCGCGCAGTAGTCATTCGGAATCTGCAAGATCTCGATAGCGATATGAATCCTGCACTGCTCGCTTATATTGCTGATCCAGACCCCACTATCACGGTGATCGCTCTCCATAAAGGGGGAGTGAAAGGTAAGGCGCTCCTCGAGGCTCTTCGTAAAGCAGGTGCGCGCGAGACGCCATGTGAAGCGATGAAGCGCGATAGTGACAAGATTCAATTCCTGCGCACCGAGGCGCTCTCGCGTGGTCGAAAAATCTCACCCGATGCCGCTAAGGCCCTTGTCGATGCGGTGGGATCAGATCTTCGAGAAATGGCAAATAGTTTGAGTCAACTCATCGCTGATACTGCTGGAGAAATCAATATCGAGGCTGTAGAACGTTTTCATAGTGGTCGCATCGAAGCCACCGGGTTTGATGTCACCGATGCTCTTCTCGAAGGCCGGGCGGGCGATGCGCTGGCAACCCTGCGCCATGCGCTCGATACCGGCACGGACCCGGTCATGATCACTAGCGCGCTGGCGGGGGCGCTGCGCACGTTGGCTCGGGTGGGCAGCGCACCCCGATCACTGCGTTCAGCTGAACTTGCTGGGCAACTCGGCATGGCACCGTGGCAGATTGATAAGGCCCGCCGCCAACTTCCAGGCTGGACTGGCGCTGGTATCGCCGCCGCGATCACCGAGGTGGCCAGAGCCGATGGGGCGGTTAAAGGTGGGGGAGCTGATCCCATATTTGCTTTGGAGCGGGCCCTGATCGCCATCGCCCGCAGCCGCACCTGAACCTAAGATTGGTCGCGGAGCGCTATTTACCGTCGGAAACACCCTCCAGTTTGGGCGCTTCCCGCGCTCGCTGGTACTCTCTGGAAGCCCACTTAGGGCAGATCAGTCATCAGTAGTAGCAGAAGCAAAGGAAGCATTCAGTGGCGAATATTAAGTCGCAGATCAAGCGGATCAAGACGAACGAGAAGGCACGCGAGCGCAACAAGTCCGCGAAGTCCTCGCTCAAGACCGCTGTGCGTCGCTTCCGTGAAACTGCTGAGGCCGGCGATAAGGGCGCAACCACCGAAGCTCTCCGCCATGCATCTCGCCAGCTTGACGTGGCAGTGACCAAGGGTGTCATTCATGCCAATCAAGCCGCCAACAAAAAGTCGGCGATGGCTAAGCGCGCCGCAGCGCTTTAAACCCCTCGCGAGGCTCCGGTGCCTGCGCTCCCGCTTAACGAAGCATTTCCTCCGTCGCAAACTCCGCCGGAGAACATTCGCAACTTCTGCATCATCGCGCACATCGATCACGGCAAATCAACACTTGCTGATCGCATGCTTGGCATCACAGGAGTAGTAGAAGCCCGCAACATGCGCGCGCAATATCTCGATCGTATGGATATCGAACGTGAACGTGGCATCACCATTAAGAGCCAGGCAGTTCGTCTGCCTTGGCGCTCTGGTCTAGATGGCAAGCCTTACATCTTAAATATGATCGATACTCCCGGCCACGTCGACTTCACCTACGAAGTTTCGCGCTCGCTTGCTGCTTGTGAAGGCGCGGTGCTCTTAGTTGATGCTGCACAAGGTATCGAAGCTCAAACACTTGCTAACCTATATTTGGCAATGGAGAACAACCTCACCATCATTCCAGTGTTGAATAAGATCGATTTGCCGGCCGCACAACCTGATAAGTATGCCGACGAGTTGGCCCGCCTTATCGGTTGCGATCCAAGCGATTGTCTTCGCGTTTCTGGAAAGACCGGAGTAGGCGTAGAGGAATTGCTCGATCAGATTGTGCTGCAGATTCCAGCGCCGCAGGGTGATGCAGATGCACCAGCACGCGCGATGATTTTTGATTCGGTCTATGACACCTATCGTGGCGTTGTCACTTATGTGCGTGTGATCGACGGTCATCTCTCTGGGCGCGATCAAATCATGATGTTCTCTACGGGTGTACGTCACGAAATGTTAGAAGTAGGTGTCATCTCTCCTGAGCCGATTGCAGGCAAAGGTCTTGGTGTAGGCGAAGTGGGTTACTTGATTACTGGCGTGAAGGATGTGCGCCAGTCACGTGTGGGTGACACTGTCACCAATGCGGTTCGTCCGGCCACCGTGGCTCTCGGCGGATATAAAGATCCACGCCCCATGGTTTTCTCGGGTCTTTATCCGATGGATGG
>JBAXIG010000053.1:0-10372 GCA_037138535.1 Actinomycetes bacterium | reverse complement strand
ACCTTGTCATCTACCACTTTGCGAACGGTGTCGCGGATATCGCGTTCTTCCTCGCTCAGTAAATGGTCAATGGAGAGTAGGTTCAGGGCGGTCTTTATCGAATCCATGGCCCAAGTCTACTAATGCCCTAGAAGTGGTGCCATCGCACGCGCGATGAGGCTCTCTCTATGGGTGAGATGCTCCTCACGATCGGCCCATGTCATGGCTTTGAGCCCCGCGTTGATTGCGAGCCAGCGCACGGGTTCGGCCTCCCATTGGGGACTTTGATGATTAACCCAAGGGAGCTTGGTGAACTCGCTCTCCTTGCTTGATATTAAATCTGCGAGGGTGCGGCCCGCCACATAAGTGCTGGTGACGCCATCGCCCACGTAACCACCTGCACGCGCGTAACCAGTTGTCTCATTGTAAGAAACGGTGGGGTGCCAATCGCGAGCAATCCCCAAAGGCCCACCCCACGCGTGCGTGAAATTTACGTCTCGCAGTATCGGAAACCACGAGCGGGCTAATTCACGAAGTTGTCCGTGCACCTGTGGATCTCGATCTTGTTCTGGTGAAATCTTAGAGTTGAAGAAATACGGAGCGCCGCGACCACCGATGGCAATCCGATCATCCGCAGTGCGTTGCGCATATGTAATGAGATGAGAAGCTTCGGCGAGAGTTTCGTTTCCACTCCAACCAATCTCGTTCCATATTTCTGGTGAGAGTGGTTCGGTTGCTGTCATCAGCGAGTAGACCGGGACAACGCTGCGGTTGGATCGCGCCGGTGAATTAATAGAGGGCAGGAATCCTTCGGTGGCTTCGACGATATGAGTGGCATGTACTCGCCGGATGGTGCCTTGATGACGCACCTTCACAATGCCCTTCTTTGCCACGGGAGAAGTCCCTGGACGCAAGGAGAGAACTTCGCTCTCTTCGTAGATTGTTACGCCAGCACGTTCCACTGCTGATGCGAGACCACGTACAGCTTTTGCTGGGTGAATACGCGCGCACTCGCGAATAAAGAGTCCGCCTACAGCATCAGAGACGTTGATCCGCTCCGCCATTTGGTCTCGCGAGAGGCGAACTGCCCCCTCGCCGGCATGTGTGGCGGCCAGGAATTCTGCTTCCACGCGCTTCATTTGTACTTTGGTGCGCGCCACCGTGATGTTTCCACCGTATGAGTAACCAGCATCAATTCCGAGATGAGCAAGCTCTGCCCCTAATTCAGGAACGCTGCGGCGCCAGACTTCACGAACATTGCGTGCGCGTTCTTCACCTACTTCAATAACCAGGCGGTCAAAGGCCACCGGATAAAGAGCTGATGCCCAACCTCCATTGCGGCCACTGGCACCAAAACCTATGAACTCTTTTTCAAGTACCACAATCTTGGCACCTGGTATCTCTTTCCTCAGAAAGTGTGCGGCCCAAAGCCCGGTAAAACCTCCGCCAACAATGGCGATGTCCACATCGAGATCGTCAGTAATACCAGCTCGATGTTGTGGCGGTGCATCAAGAGTGTCGAGCCAGAGGTTCATCAGGTGCGCCCGTGTGTCCACTCCGCGATGTAACCGGGCACCAGAATTCCTGGCTTGAGGTCTGCCGCATCGCGCGGGGTTCCGAAGGTATGTTGAATCGGAATGACGCCAGCCCACAGTGGTGAATCCATATCCTCTGGAAGATCGCCTGGGTCTAAATTAGAGACCTTGACACTCGCCTCATCGAGCGAGAGTGCAACGAGTGTGGTGGCCTTCAACTCTTTCTTAGTGCTCTTTCGAACTTCAAGTTCGCGACCAGGCATAAATGCTTTGACGATAAGATCGAAGGCGGCCACTTTTTCGTCGCCGTGCAGCTCTACAGCTTCGCCGAGCACCATCACACATCGGTAGTGCATCGAGGATTCAAATGCGGAGCGGGACATTACTAAACCGTCCATGATGGTGATGGTGGCACAGCATGGTTTACCGTCCGCTAGTTTCTTGAAGAGACGAGAAGCAGCCGAACCGTGAAGCAAAAGTCGGTCACCGTCACGTGCGAAACCCACGGGCAGCGCGTATGGCTGCTTGTCATCGATAATCGCCACATGCGCTACGAAGCCCGTATCAAGAATCTGGTTCATGATCTCGCGATCGTTGACCGCCTTCTTGGGAACGCGGCGAATCTGGGTTCGCTTGCTCAAATGACCTTCATTGCTTCAACGAGTGCCCCACGCAAAATCTGTTCGATCTCATCGAAATGAGATTGATCGCAGATGAGTGGGGGAGCGAGCTGAATAACTGGGTCGCCACGATCATCGGTGCGGCAGTAGAGCCCGCCGTCGTAGAGCGCAGTCGAGAGGAAGCCGCGAAGTAAGCGCTCACTCTCGTCTGCGGTGAAGGTTTCACGCGTCTTCTTGTCGCGCACCAACTCGATTCCGTAGAAGTATCCCGCGCCGCGAACGTCGCCGACGATATCGAGGTCGTAGAGCTTCTCCAGAGTCTTCTTGAAAGCGTCTTCATTGCTCAGTACGTGCTCGTTGATGTTTTCTCTCTCCATGAGATCGATGTTGGCAAGGGCAACTGCCGCACCCATGGGGTGTCCACCCCAGGTGAAGCCATGGAGGAAAGTATTCGTTCCCTGGCTGAAAGGTTCATAGAGGCGCTCGCTGACAATCATGGCGCCCATAGGTGCATAACCTGAAGTCATTCCCTTGGCGCAAGTGATGATGTCTGGAATAACGCCGTAGCGATTGCTGGCAAACCAATCACCGATACGACCGAAAGCGGTGATCACTTCGTCGCAGACCATGATGACGTCGTACTTATCGCAAATCTCGCGAACGCGCTTGAGGTAGCCGGGAGGAGGCGGGAAGCAGCCACCAGAATTTTGTACTGGTTCTACGAATACTGCCGCGACCGTATCTGCGCCTTCCATGAGGATGGCTTCTTCGATACGTGAAGATGCCCATTCGCTGAATGCGTGAATATCGTGTTGTAGGTATTCAGGTGCCCGGTAGAAGTTTGTGTTGGGAACTTTGTGGGCGCCGGGGACGAGTGGTTCAAACCATTGCTTAGCTGCCGGGATGCCCGTGATCGAGAGCGCTCCTTGCGTGGTGCCGTGATAAGCAATAGAACGTGAGATGACTTTGTGCTTAAGGGGTTTACCGGTCATCTTGAAGTACTGCTTCACAAGTTTGAAGGCGCTCTCTACCGCTTCTCCGCCAGCAGTCGTGAAGAAGACGCGGTCCAAACCTTGAGGTGTCAGACTTGCTAGTTTCTCTGCCAGTTCGATCGCGGGGGGATTGCCATAACCCCAAATTGGGAAGTGTGCGAGCTTCATCATTTGCTTGTATGCAGCAGCAGCGATTTCCTCGCGACCATGTCCCATCTGCACGGTGAAGAGTCCGGAGAGACCATCGAGGTAGCGTCGGCCACGATCATCAAAGATGTACGCACCTTCGCCGCGCACGATGATCGGAACTGAGGCGCCCTCGTGGTAACTCCCCATGCGAGAGAAGTACATCCACATATGTTCGGTCGCGCGTTTAGAAAGGTTTTCGTCGAAATGCTCGACAACACCTTGTGGTGTGATGCTCATCTTGTCCCCCAGTTGTATAACTGCTTTTGCAGTTTCAAATATACGAAGCTCTCGGTTGAGCGCACCGTCTTAATAGTTCTGAATCGTTGAAGCAGTTCGAGAAGATGATCGTCATCTTCACAAATCACTTCAGCGAGTAAATCAAATGAGCCGGCGGTCACAACTACATAGTCAACTTCCGGAAAAGTTGCGAGCTGGTCAGCAACTTCTTGCAGGTCGCCCTCTACTTTGATGCCGATCATGGCCATCCGATTGAAGCCGACAACGAGTGGATCAGTTACCGCCACGATCTGCATGACACCTGAATCGATGAGGCGCTGCACCCTTTGGCGTACGGCGGCTTCAGATAGCCCTACCGCAAGACCAATCGCGGCGTAGGACTTGCGGCCGTCGCTCTGGAGCTGCTCGATGATCGATTTAGAGGTGTCATCGAGGGCAACCCTGGTCGGACGCGCCTTGGCGAAGGCAAGACCACGGGGAACGCTGGAGGCTGACATGCCCCGAGAATGCCCGACTTTGGGCCAAAAAGCAAAAGAATCCGTAGCGAAAACACCATTTATCTACGGATTCCTTACTTTTGAGGCTGGGGTGGTGTCCAAAAGGTCCATTTCCGCGTACTCTCACGCTTACGCACTCAGAAGGAGATCCATGAAGAAGCTTCAGAATTTCGTAAACGGCGTTGCTTCAGACAGTAAGTCTGGCAAGGTCAGTGAGCTCATCAGTCCAGTCACAGGAAAGCCCTATGCCACTGCGCCGATTTCGAACGCAGCAGATGTAGACCACGCCATCAACGCTGCCTCGATGGCATTTGAATCCTGGCGCGATTCCACCCCTGCCGAGCGCCAAAAGGCACTTTTGAAGATTGCTGATGCATTTGAATCCCGTGCAGAGGAATTGATTGCGATCGAAAGTGAAAACACCGGTAAGCCATTGGCTATCACCATGTCAGAAGAGATGCCCGCGATGCTTGATCAAATCCGCTTCTTTGCGGGTGCCGCACGCGTTCTCGAAGGTCGAAGCGCTGGTGAATACATGCGCGGTCACACTTCCATCATTCGCCGAGAACCAATTGGTGTCTGTGCGCAAGTAACGCCATGGAATTACCCAATGATGATGGCTGTGTGGAAGTGGGCGCCGGCGATTGCGGCAGGCAACACTGTTGTATTGAAGCCAAGTGATACCACTCCGGCATCAACTGTCTGGATGGCAAACGTGATGGCTGAGTTCCTGCCCGCTGGCGTCTTTAACGTGGTTTGTGGTGACCGCGACAGCGGTCGCTCGCTAGTCGAGCACAAGATTCCACAGATGGTTTCTATCACTGGCTCCATTCGCGCAGGTATGGAAGTTGCTGGTTCTGCGGCCAAAGATGTGAAGCGCGTCCACCTCGAACTAGGTGGAAAAGCACCTGTTGTTATTTTCAACGACGCTAATCTCGAAGCTGCTGCCGAAGGAGTGGCTATCGGTGGTTACTTCAATGCTGGCCAAGATTGCACCGCTGCCACACGTGTCATGGTGGAAGCAGGTGCATACAAAGATTTCGTGGCACTTCTTGCAGACAAAGTGAAGGAGATCGCCACCACTGGTGCTCCAGATGAAGACATTCTTTATGGACCGCTCAATAACGCGAATCAATTAGCCCGGGTGAAGGGATTCTTAGAGCGCGTGCCTTCCCATGCCAACGTCGTCACTGGCGGTAATCAAGTGGATCGAGCAGGCTATTTCCATGAAGCCACGATCGTTTCCGATTTGCAACAGAAGGACGAAATGATTCAAGACGAAATATTTGGCCCAGTCGTTACCGTCCAAAAATTCAAAGATGAGGCAGAGGCGCTCAACTTCTCCAACGATGTGAAGTACGGCTTGGCTTCAAGTGTGTGGACCAAGGATAACGGCACTGCAATGCGCATGTCACGAGGTCTGGATTTTGGAGTTGTTTGGGTAAACACGCACATTCCGATCGTGGCAGAAATGCCGCACGGTGGTTTTAAGCATTCTGGATATGGCAAAGATCTCTCGATGTACGGTTTCGAGGATTACACCCGCATCAAGCACGTGATGATCAACATCGGCGAGTAACACTTTCGTATCACTACTCCAGAAGAGGTGACGCATGTCCATAGATAGTGGCTTAGCTAAAGAACTCGATCTTACTTCTGATGCGTTGGCTGAAACTGCGCATCTGCAAAAGCACTTTGGGCGATATGACATTCTCTTCTTCACTATTTGCACTTTGGTGGGTATCGATACGATCGGAACGGTTGCCGCATCGGGTGCTCAAGCATTTACCTGGTTAATTATTTTTGCCATCGTCTTCTTTGTACCGCAAGCACTCCTCTTCGCTGAGCTCGGGACGGCTTTTCCACAAGAAGGTGGCTCATATCTCTGGGCCCGGCTCGCGTTTGGCCGCCTGGTCGCTGCAATTAACAACGTGCTCTACTGGGTGACCAATCCAGTCTGGCTCGGCGGTACTCTCGCACTCGTGGGCGCGACGGCGTTCGAAACTTTCTTCCTCAACGGTCATGCGATGTCGAATGTGTGGTGGTATATCTTCACTCTCGCCTTTATCTGGATTGGTGTCACCAGCGCAATTCTTTCCTTCAAGGTAGGAAAGTGGATTCCTACTTTCGGTGCTTTCGCTCGGTTCATTCTTCTTGGATTCTTCTCCATCTCCGTAGTTATCTATGGAATCAAGAACGGTATCCACGGTGTCCATGGCGGCGACTTTGGGATTTCCTTTGGTGGCCTTGTCGCACTTGCCGGAGTGTTGCTCTTCAACTATGTAGGTTTTGAACTTCCTAGTAGCGCAGGAGACGAGATGAAGGATCCTCGTCGCGATATTCCCTATGGTCTCTTTCGCGCAGCGATCGCCGCGGTGCTGCTCTATGGTTTGCCCATCCTTGGCATTCTTGTGGTGTTGCCTACGCAGGATGTTTCCAATCTCGGTGGTTTCCTCGATGCCATCAAGGCAGTTTTCACGATCTACGGTGGATCAACCGGAGCCGATGGAGTGGTCCTCACCGGCTTTGGAGCCATCCTTGGCGGTGCTGGTGGCATTCTCTTTATTATTTGTGTTCTTTCCTCTGGCGTTACTTGGATTATGGGTTCTGATCGTTCGCTCGCAGTTTCGGGTTATGACGGAGCGGCTCCCCGCGCTCTTGGAGTTATCTCGGCGAAGTACGGCACTCCTGTTCGCGTAAATATCCTGAGCGGATTGCTTTCGACGGCAGTACTCATCATGGCTCGCACGATCAGTGAGGGAAATGCGATGAAGTACTTCACCGCAGTTCTTGGTATCGCCGTCTCCACTACCTTGCTTTCGTATTTGGCAATCTTTCCAGCACTCTGGCGCTTGCGCGTCACGCATCCAGATCATCCCCGCCCGTATCGTGCGCCGTGGGCAAAGTTTCTCTCGGTATGGCTCACGCTCATCATTGCCTTCGCATCAATTCAATTGGTGGCGCCAGGCCTCGGCGTTGATTGGTTCGGCGATGACTTTAGGCCGGATGGCTGGGAGCAATCTGAGCGGTGGAAGTTCCTCTTCACCGAAGCCGTGCCAGTCCTCTTCTTCATACTGGTCGGAGTGCTCTTCTGGGTTGCTGGCGGCAGTACTCGGAAGAACGCGGCCAGCGCACGTAAATAATTTTGTTTCGCCTCCGTTGCTCATAAGGGTGGAATTAGGGTCAGTGAATCTATGGATTCTTGGCTCGAAGTGATTAGGCTCCGTACTATCACCCTGGATTGATGCTGGATTAATGCTATTGACTGAGGAGCCGACATGTCAGAAGAGAAGTACCAGCCACCTGTGGAATCTCTGACGCCAGAGATGCAAATAGTAATCTCAAGTCAGGTCACTAGACGTGGTGTTATCGCTGGTGCCGGAGCGGTCGGACTCGCTGCCTTTTTGGCAGCTTGCGGCACCAAGGGCACTGCCGACACTCAGAGTTCTGATGCACCTGCATCAGCCGATCAATCTGACTCGGATAAGTCACTAAATGTCTCCAACTGGCCGCTCTATATCGATGTCGATGCCAAAGATGAATCCATTCGACCTTCTGTAGTTGCATTCACTGCTGCTACTGGAATCAAGGTTGCCTACACAGAAGATGTCAGTGATAACAACGTCTTCTTTGGCAAGGTACGTAATCAACTCGCCGCTGATCAAGATACGGGTCGCGACATCATGGTGCTTACCGACTGGATGGCCGCCAGGATGATTCGCCTGGGCTGGGCGCAGAAACTCGACAAGGCAAATATTCCCAACGTTGATGCCCGCCTTCGCGCAGCTCTCAAGACACCTTCGTGGGATCCCACTCGCGATTACTCTGCGCCATGGCAATCAGGTTTTGGTGGCATCGCCTATAACGGCGCTGTCACTAAGCCAGTCATGACGATCGATGAACTCTTTACGCGCCCTGATCTGAAGGGCAAGGTCACTTGCCTCTCTGAAATGCGCGACACCATGGGTCTTGTATTGCTTTCAATGGGTAAGGATCCTGCAGTCTTTAATCAAGCTGATTTCGATGCTGCTATTGAAAAGATTCAAAAAGCTGTTGATTCTGGTCAAATTCGCAAGTTCACCGGTAACGAATACGCACCAGATCTCGCGAAGGGAAACATTGCCGCATGTGTGGCATGGTCAGGCGATGTCATTCAACTTCAGGCCAAGAATGAGAAGATCAAATATGTCATTCCAGAGGCTGGCGCGATGCTCTGGTCAGACAACATGCAGGTGCCGAACGGTGCAAAGCATAAGAAGAACGCTGAAGCGTGGATCAACTATTACTACGATCCCAAGGTGGCCGCTCAAGTCGCTGCATATGTGAATTACATTTGCCCAGTTGATGGAGCGCAAGAAGAAGCGGCCAAGATCGATCCGGCTCTTGCCAGTAATCCGTTGATCTTCCCTGATACGGCAACTCTTGCCAAGGCACATATCTTTGCGGGTCTTGACGAAGCCACCGAAAAGTCCTGCCAAGATGCGTTCGCAAAAGTGATGGGCGGTTGATGGACCAGATCGGCGGCGATCTTCGGCTCGTATCGTTACGTAAAGAGTTCGGTGATTTCGTCGCAGTCGATGACATCGACATTCTGATCCCTAAAGGCTCGTTCTTTGCACTCCTTGGGCCATCGGGGTGTGGCAAGACCACCACCCTTCGCATGGTGGCTGGTCTGGAACTTCCCACTGCGGGTCAGATCCTGATTGGCGATCACGACATCGCTTCACTGAAGCCGTACAACCGCCCTGTGAATACGGTCTTTCAGTCCTATGCACTCTTCCCACATCTTGATATCTATGAAAACGTGGCTTTCGGTTTGCGCCGCCGTGGAATCAAGGATGTGGCCACGCAGGTCGAGGCGATGCTCTCACTCGTCGAACTTGATGCCTTTGCCCGGCGCAAGCCATCGCAACTCTCTGGCGGTCAACAACAACGAGTGGCGCTCGCACGCGCACTGATCAACCGCCCCGAGGTGCTTCTCCTTGATGAGCCACTCGGCGCACTCGATCTTAAGCTACGTCGCCAAATGCAATTGGAACTGAAGCGCATTCAGACTGAAGTGGGTATCACCTTCGTTCATGTCACCCACGATCAAGAAGAGGCCATGACCATGGCTGACACTATTGCGGTGATGAATCAAGGCAAGGTTGAACAACTCGGTAGCCCAATGGATCTTTACGAAAACCCCAAGACCACATTTGTAGCTAACTTCCTTGGACAATCGAATTTGCTCACAGGTGAAGTGATGGAACGTGGAGACTTTGTTGGGGTAATGGTCTGGGGAAATCACATCAAGATTCCGGCAAGCCGAGTAGCAACTACAAATGCCCAAGTATGGGTGGGCGTCCGCCCTGAGAAGATCTATATTTCGGCGGAGTCAAATCATGCGCACGATCATTTAGGCAATCAACTAATAGGCACGGTTTTAGAACGTTCATACATTGGCGTATCAACTCAGTTCATTGTTGAAATTCCAGGATTTCTACATGATGAAAAGATCATCGTTTTCGAACAGAACGTCGATGCATCCGAGGTTAAGGCCGGGGATCAAGTTCGTATTTCTTGGGATCCAGCACATACCTTTGCGCTTGACGCTAAGCAAGATGCCTATGCTGGCGATGTCCTCGCCGAAACGGAGTAAATCCGGTGACCAGTAAGAAGTGGGTCCCGTACCTGCTCCTGGCTCCGGGTGCGCTCTGGTTAGCGATCTTCTTTTTAACCCCGATGTTTAATCTGGGCGCCACCAGTTTGTATGATCCAAGTGGCTCACTCGAGTCCGGCTACGTCATGAACGGCCACGTAGGAAACTACGCCGATGCGTTGGGCGAGTACTGGCCGCAATTTCTCCGATCCTTTACCTTTGCAGCGATTGCCACAGTGTTGGCGCTCGTGATTGCATACCCACTAGCTTACGCGATCGCCCTAAAGGCGGGGAAGTGGAAGAACATTCTCTTAGTACTAGTTATTGCGCCGTTCTTCACATCGTTCCTATTGCGCACTCTTGCATGGACAGCGATTCTCGGAGATAACTCAAGTTTTGTGCACTTCTTGCAGAATATTCATATCTTGCCTGAAGGTGGCAGAATTTTAGCCACGCCATTTGCTGTTGTGATGGGCCTTACCTATAACTTCTTGCCGTTCATGACGCTTCCACTCTTCACCAGTTTAGAAAAAGTGGATCCCCGTCTCATTGAAGCTGCCGGGGATCTCTACTCGAAGCCCTTCACTGGTTTTCGTCGTGTCGTGCTGCCACTCTCTATGCCTGGCGTGGTGGCGGGAACGTTACTCACCTTCATCCCAGCATCGGGTGATTACATCAACGC
>JBAXIG010000052.1:0-10626 GCA_037138535.1 Actinomycetes bacterium | reverse complement strand
GCGTCGTCATATCCAGCATTGAGCATTTGTAAGATTTGGAGATGGGGCATTTTCAACGAGTGAAGTAGCGCAGGTCGATGGCCGGCATACGTGGGTACGTAGAAAGTTATTTCACTTAAGTCATCAGTTTCTAATGAGCAGTTACTGGGCGAGAGTCGAGTGAATCCTGATGGTACTTTCAAATCCTCCCACTGAGACCACACAGTATGGAGCATTTAAATAACTCGCCTTCCGTCGCGAAAAAATCTCTTGATTAACTCTTGAGAACACCATAAACGTTAATGGCATCGATGTCAGTATTTACCGTGTTCGCTCCGGTAGCACCGGTGAACCCGAAGTAGACACCGCTACTGAGATCACTCAAGCCGATTGCGGAGAGCAGCCCAGAGGCCGTGGGTGTGGTGCTAAACGTTGAAGTCGCCGAGATATAGACGCGATATCCACGGGTGGCCGCTGACACGGTGCTCGGGTCAATTACCACTCGCATGTAGTAGTTCGCGTTGTAAGGATTTGTGATCGAGACCGCTGAGAGAGTGGGCAGCACACCGTTCGCTCCCGAGGCTCCGTAAATACGAACCTGCGGCGACCCATTGAGAACCACACCGACGCCGAGGAGTGCGCCCTTTACTTGGCCCGCTGCCCCATCACCGTTGTAAGCGAGATACCCACCGCCACCACCGAGCCACGTACCCCTTGTAGCTGGCGCACTTGCTAGGTCGGTATTTGCTGGGTTCGCGAGGAAGAAAGTAAAGCCATCACCAGGAATTGAGCTTCCGGTGTTGAAGTTAAATCGGAATTGCACGTCGAGACCCTTGGTGGTGTCGAATGCGGTCTTGTTGATGGCACCGCCACGGCCACCGGTACTTGAAGTGATGCGGAGCTTATTCGCGACCACCGTAGGTTGCCAGGTTGAAGCCGTGCTGGATTCACCAGCGAGCAACCAATTCGACGTACTAGTGATGGAAGCCAATGTAAGTACAAGTGGCGCCGGAGTCGACGCGAGTGGAGAAGTCGCGGCGCCAATGGTGTTTACGCTGCCACTAAAAATGGGTGTCACTCGGAATTGATAGGTCGTAAGTTCGCTCAGCCCGGTAACCGTGATGGCGGCCGACGTAGAGGCAGGGTGCGCAAAAATCTTCCACTCACCAGCAGCCGTTGCAGACTCCACTTGATAATCACTGACGCCAGTCATGTTGAGTGGCGCAGTCCAGGTAACCGTCATAGACGTTGCAGAACCGGCAATAGAGGTGGCGACCACATTGCTCACCGTTGGGGTAATCACAAAAGTGCTGGGAGCAGAGACTGCAACGCGACCGCTGGTATCGCGGGTGAAGAGCAGCATCGTGTACGTGCCATTCGCAAAGGCGGTGGTATCGATGTTGAATGAAACCACTCCCGCTGGTGGAGTCCACACATAATCTGCCGTGCCAGCCACATCGAAGGCGAGTTCCGAGGTGTAGTAACCGTTGTAGTAGCAGCCGGAAGCGCCAGTAGGGCAGATCCGACCGCCACCGTAAGAGCTAGCACCGAAGCCAGCACCGCCAGTAATGCGAACCCCGACCTTATTAATAGTCGCTGTGCCTGTGTTTGCCGGCAACACTGTTCCGGTGAATGTACCAACGCCCTTCACTACCGCGCCTGCAGCAGGTGAAGTGATAGCCGCACTTGGTGCAGCGTTAGATGTAGTGAAAGAGACCGGTGTCGAGACTGCCATGCGTCCACTCGAATCACGAGTGAAGAAAGTGATGGTGTACGTGCCGCTTGCCCAACCGGTGGTATCAACCGGGAAAGTAATCACACTCGCACTTGGCGGCGTCCATACATAATCTGCCGTACCCAAGGAACCGAAGGCGAGCTCACTGGTGTAATAACCGTTGTAGTAGCAACCAGAGGCGCCACTAGGACAGAGTCGGCCACCTCCGTAGTAGCCCGCGGTAAACCCAGCTCCTCCAGTAATTCGTACGCCGACCTTATTGATGGTCGCGCTTCCACTGCTATCAGCACTCGCGCTTCCTACAACGTTTACGACTCCGCTTACGGTGGCGCTAGCTGCAGGTGTGGTGATGGAAGTATTAGGAGCGATGTTGGCAGTTACTAAACGTCTGGAATCAGAGATACCCATGCGGCCACTTGAATCCTTGGCGAAGAGCGTCACGGTGTACGTATCGTTCGCCCACGCGGTGGTATCGAGCGCGAATGAAACTACGCCTGAAGGCGGCGTCCATACATAATCTGCAGTGCCTAAAGTTCCAAAAGTGAGTTCACTCGTGTAGTAACCGTTGTAATAGCAACTATAGGAAC
This sequence comes from Actinomycetes bacterium, assembly GCA_037138535.1. Classification (GTDB taxonomy): domain Bacteria; phylum Actinomycetota; class Actinomycetes; order Nanopelagicales; family Nanopelagicaceae. Next base: position 8,325 of record JBAXIG010000052.1, on the reverse strand, counting down.
CTGTAGGGCATAGTCTGCCGCCGCCGTAATACGGAGCAATTGAGATGCCTGCACTGTTAACGATGCGCACTCCCACCTTTACGATCGATGAGTTTCCATAGCGCTCTGCAGTTGCAAGACCAGAGATTGTGAAAGTACCGCGCACCGTAGGAGTATCTACTGGAGTAACAATCGAAATCTTTGCACTCGCATTAGCATCTGGTGAGTAAGAAAGCGGAGTGACTACGCCACCGTACTCAATGACATAAGCAAATGAACTATTCCCAGCCACATCATTCCAAGTGCCATCGGAATAAACCTGTGCCACGTTTTCATTGCCATTGGTGTTATTGGGTTCGCTAGCACCCCAATTCGAATTTCCGACGGAAGCATTGATGACGCAATTCACTGCGGACGGAGCAGCGAAGAAGTTCTGGTTTGCCTCTGGACCATCAGTCCACTTCCAGCAACCTTCACTCTCGGCATCGCTAGCACCGAGCCAGATTTGGTTACCGCCAGCCTTGCGCTTGATCAAGTTCTCTTCGGACTTTGTGGTAGCAGTGGCGAGGTAGCCCTTCAAGCCGTTGAACTCAGTAGCCATGGCTGCTGCACGTGCATCGAGCCACGAGATACGTGAGCTGACGAACTTGTAATAGTGGCCGGTCTGCGAGAAGTAAACGACTTCAGGCATATCGATGCCCACATAATCAGTACCCTCAACATCACCAGCAATATTGGAGACCACCACTTTACAAATGATTGATCCGCCCACAATCTCATCGATGATGCTGGGTGTCATTTGCAGCACTGGACCCATACCGAGAATCGTGTTAATCGTTGAGAGATTGCCTGCCTTGCCGGAGTACCAAGTGACCATCGCGGTCTCATCTTTAACGAGATCACGGAAAGTGCACTTGGCCAGAGGAGTGTTCGCATTGAAAGTCGTTGCGTTACCGCTGGCATCAACGCCTGAAATGTCTGGTGCGATCGACGTGGGTTTGATGGGTGCACGAACATAAACAAAGTTCGTGGTAGCGCCAGTTCCCACAATATTCTCCGCAGAGACATCACACGCGAGGTACTTCTCTTTCGCAGCGAGCACGAGCTCACGAGTGAAGGTAAGGGTGGGAGAAAAACCCAAGACCGCAGCAGCAGTCTTTGAACGATCCTGGCGGATGCTCCACTCATACTTCACATTTGTGTACTGCTCCGGGCGATCGAGCTTGCACGTAAGAGTGGTGCCGATCGCAGGGGCGATCGATCCGTCGTAGCCCACGAGCGTCACATAGGGCGAGGGCATACTGATGCGTGGCACGGAAACATACACCCAAACAGATGAGATACCACCGGCGTTGAGCGCTTGCGCACGGCAGAAGATTCCCTTGGATTGCGCCGCCAGAATCGTCTCTTTATCTAACGTGACCAAGGTTCCTACTGCGGCGGCGCCAAGCTCATCCTTAATAGCGACTTCATTACGAGGGGTGCCGTCGTAATTGATGTCTGCGATAAACCAAGATTTCTTCTCAGCTTCAACGGCATCTGCCCACTTGGTACCAGCACAAGAGATCGCTTGGCCAAGCTTGGGGATATCTCCTGACGTAATGCCGGAGATGGTCGGCTTAGTAGCGATCAGTGGCGCACGTGGAATTAACTTCGTGGCACGCGCTTTCTCCTCGCCATTCTTATTAATTCCAGTTACTTCACATTCAAAGAATTGGCCAGCATCAGCTTGGGTCACCAGGATGTTTGGGCTGCTCTGTCCGGAAATACGTGAGGGTGAGGTCCACTGAAGTGAGGTGGAGTCAGTTTCTTCTGACCATTGGCCCTTATCGCACACAAGAGTGGCGCCCACACGGGCATCGCCTTGAATAACAGGAGATTGCACAGCCTCAGGGATTAAGCGTCCGTAAACGCTGCGGCGTACAAGGGCAGTACCCGCTTTGATATCAGCGAGGTAGTAGCTCACGCGTGTGAAGATGGTGGGTTTGCCACGATCACAACCCGATGCCGAACCCCAACTCGTGAGTCCAGCAAGAACTGTCTTACTGCCGATCTTGGTGGTGAGTGGACCACCGGAATCACCATGACAGCCACCGGCGTAGAGGCGCTCGCTCTTGATGTATTTGCCGCTGGCAAGCATGGTCGCTTTGTTAAAGAGTCGGCCGTACACCTTTGAAGCTGCAAGATCTTGGTTATCGAGAGTCGCTGCGCGTAAGAATTTAGCAACGTTGGAATCTTGATCTTCGCCCCATCCGAGAATGCGGAAAGTCTTCGAGGCTGTCACCTTCGCAATTTCAGCAGAGGTAGGAAGCACCATAGGCTTCACATCTTCAACAGGTGTGCGCAGCCGCAAGAGACCTAAATCGTTTTGCCCGGTCTTCGTGCTGTATCGCGCATGGCGCCAGACACCTGAGACTTTGCGAAGTGGTTCATCTGATTCGAGGGTGTCTGACTTAAGTCGCACCCAATAAAAACCTTTGTCGTACGTGCAGTGTGCGGCGGTCAGCACAATGTCACTAGCAATCAACGAACCAGAGCAGATGAATTCCGGAACGCCGTGTGCATCCTCTGAGTACCAGATGGAGGCCACCCATGGGGCGCTGGTTCCGGCGTCAGCTACTTCACTACCAAAGACCACCGCATCAGAGCGACCGGCAAAGGCGGCGAGCGCGACGATGGCGGCCGCGGCTATGAAAGCCACCGCACCGGCCGTTCGCTTCACTGCCTTTACCGCTCGCATACGCTCAATTCTCCTTATGGGACCGCTGATCTGGAGACTTCCCTAGTTCCAATGGTAGGCGAGAGATGCCTCTCTCTATACCCCCCTGGAACCACCCTGGAACCCATTCAGATACTCCTCCACTATGGCTGAGACGGCCATAGAGCCCTCCTGGTTCCCCGAATTCTCACAAGAAATATTCCAAAGATCTCGGGAACCGAACTCTGGGGTCCGGGAGTCAAAGGGGTATCGAACAAAGTCCACTACAACTGAGGAGAAACCATGAAGCACTCAATGAAGACACTCGCCGGAAGCCTTGCAGCTCTCGTCCTTTCAGCCGGGATGCTCACTGCAGCTCCCGCCCAAGCACTCGATAATCCGACCGTCACCGTCAACAAGCAACAGAGCGTTACTTGGGGTTGGGAAGATGGTATGTCCAAGAAGTTCCGTGACTTCTCTGAAGATGATTACGACGATGCGCTACAGATTCCAGCTCTCAAAGTAGCTGTGGGAATGCCTGGCCCTGGTCGTCGTGTGATGCTTGAAGTACAAGATCCATTCGATCGCTCATGGAGCACTGAAGTACAGACTCGTACTGATACTGCCGGCGTTGCACTCATTCGAGTCAATCCATTCTGCGACAACGACTACGGTAACTCCACCGAATGGTGTGGCCACGATGTCACCTACCGCCTCAAGGTCTTAAAGTCTGGCATGCAACGACAAGTTGTCAGCAATCCCTTCACCGTCACCTTCGTACCCACCGAAGACGGGAAGATGTAAGCCTGATCTACCCGCACAAATAGCCTGTGAGGCAGGCTCAGAAGCAAACAGAGCTCCAGCACACCAAGTACTCTTAGGGGAGTCAAATCCTCTGGAGGCGGTGTGCTGGAGCTCAGTTTTGAGCACGCGAGTGATGAAGAGTTGCTCGCGGCTTATGTGAGTGGACATCCACGCGCCCTTGAGGCGCTACTGATTCGCCGCCGAGATTTCATCTGGTCGCTCTCGCTCAAGTTTTTAGGAAATGCCACGCTCGCTGAAGAAGCGATGCAAGAGGCCTCAATCGCACTCTTCAAGCGAGCACATCAATTCAAAGGCGATTCCAAGTTCACCACCTGGATGTATCAGATCGTGCATAACTGCGCGATGGATGTGGCTCGCAAGTACCGCAAGAGTGACGTGCACGTAGATGTCGATCAGTACACTGAAACTTTCAGCGTAGAAGACCAAAGCGAAGAGATCACCTCACGCCAAACCGTGATGAAGGCGCTGATGGAGATCGACCCGGATCAGCGGGCCGCGCTCGTACTCGTGATCATGGAGGGGCTCTCGGTCGAAGAGGCCTCGGAAACCTTGGGGGTGCCGGCCGGGACCATCAAGAGCCGCTGCTCTCGAGGGAAAGCCGCCCTAGCCGCTATCTTGAGCGAGCTCGATCCCCGGCTCAGCCAAAGCAGCCCCGGCGAAAAGACGTCCAGCGGCGGGAACCAAACCGCCGCCCCCAGCGTCTTAGGTATTGAGAACCTCGAAGTAGAGAACAGGGAAGGAGGTCAGTAATGAACGAGAACGAGCAGAGCGGCATCGATTTCAATGCCATAAATGCCAGCGATCAAGGCAGTGATCCGATCCTGGATGCCACCAGCGAAGCAGTTATCGATGCCTTGCTCAGCAACGCGCAATTCACTGCTGCCCCTCCTGGTCCGGTGGCCGATCGCTTCACCGCGATGCTCGCCATTGAGGTCGCTAAGCAGGAGAAGGCGCAACAAGTGGCTGCCGTACATGCCGCCGCCGCAATCGCCGCTGCCAAAGCTGCTGCCGCCGACGCCGCGCGAGCTGCGAACCCATTTGATCCATCTGATCTCATTAAAGAAGATTCTGGCGCGCAAATCATCGAGTTCAAGCCACGTGCCAAGTGGATTGCACCAGTCTCCATCGCTGCCGCGTTAGTACTCGTTGCAGGTGTTGGTATTGGTGTCACAAATGGCAATCTCTTTTCATCAAATTCTTCCAGCTCGGTTCCGCTCGCGAGTGATACACCCACCGAGGAACCATCAGCTGATCCATCAGCCGAAGCCACAGCGACTCCTACCACCGCACCATCAAAGAAGCCCACTACGAAAACGTCTACTGATGGATCACTTGCAGATGAAGGTGGAACTGATACTGGTTCGCTCTTGAGTAAAGGCTCGACGGGTAAGACCGTTCCCATCGTGGAACTCTTCTCGGGCCTTCCTTACGACGGATCACTTGCAGATATTGTGGATTACATCGGACCAGAAGCCGCAGTCGGTGGTCTCGGGGATCTCTCACCAGAAACCGTAGCGTGCATCAAGTCAAACGGCCTTGCAAAGTATGTAGCTGCAGTAGATAACGGCACTTACCGAGGCAAAGATGTGACCGCCGTCTTCTCACCTTTGAAGAAGGGTGGCTTCCGTATCACGTTGCTTAACAGTCGCTGCGGCAAGATGGCTATTCTTAATATTAAGTAAGCGCATTACCAGCGGGCGAGGGCGTATCCCCAGACCACACTGATCATCACTGCGAGCAAGATCCAACGCGTCGCCTCCGATGACTTCCACCAGAACTGTGCAATGCGAGTGCGTATCGCGCGAAACTTCACCGGCGAAATCATCCAGAAGAGAATGACAATCGAGAGCAGCACTCCACCGGGGTTATATGCGATGCTCCCTGCAACATCACCTTGAACTAATGCACCGAACGCACGAGTGGTGCCGCAGAAGGGGCATTGATGTCCGGTGATGCGTCGAAAGGGACAGAGGATCGGGCCAGTGGTGAAACCGTTTGTGCGACGCGCACCCACCCACGTGATTGCGGTAGCGATAAAAACTAACGCGTATCGCGCGGCTGGGATTTCGCGAAAGAGCTTCGGCCAATATGAGAGAGGGTGGGCTCTCTCCTGAGAACCCACCCTCTGCTTCATGTTGAGAACTTTATGCCAGAACTTTAGGCATTGTTCATGGCGTCAGCGAATGAACCCCAGAACGTAAAGGTGATCACCAAGCTGACGATGGAAATGATCAAACCGGCGATCGCGAGTCCGCGTCCACCTTGGCTTGGATCTTTGCTCGTTTGTGACATTCCAATCGCACTGAAGACGATTCCCAATACGCCGCAGAAGAAGCTAGTTACGAAGCCAGTGATGGCCATTCCGTTGGTCTTCTTGGGGGTGGGGGGCATTCCAGTCATGTTTCCTCCATCGGTCGATCCCAGGCTTTTTCCAAGCCTGAGTGATTACTGATCAAGCGTGGCAAAGAAAGCGCTTCATGACAAGCGCCTGAGCGAGTAACCTGGCTAAAACCGTACGCCTTAACCCCGGGGGTATCCATGCGTCGCCTCATTCATACCCTCATCAGCGCCGCACTGGCGCTTGCCGGCAGCGCGAGCATCCAAATAAGTCCAGCCACGGCCGCAGGTCCCACGTCTTCAGTCACCATTCCACTCACCGGAACAGACGTCCCCGATCTAGGGGATGTTTTCGACGCGATGGATGTCTGCTTTGACTTCCCGAACTCCGTCGGATGTGCAGCGTTTATGCCGTTCGTCGAGTTGATCGTGAAATGCGCGGCTGACCCTTCCCTCAAGATGTGCACCGAAGCCACCGCTTCAAAAACTGCCGCAGTCGTGGTCGCCAACCCATGCACCGGCGCTGATGCGGCCAATATTGAATCGTGTAAAGGCGCGGTCATTATCGATCGCACTCCTGGATCCTTCTGTTACAAGAATCCGACCGATGCAAGTTGCCTGGTTTCCGGAACCACGGTGGCAAAAGGCGATGCTGCATGCGCCATCAACGCTTTTCAAGATGGTTGCAAAGACGCCGCACTTAAGATCGATGGCGACGTGGTGAAGATTCCCACTGAAGGAAAAATTAGTGTGGCCGATAGTATTAAGAAGTATCTCGACAAAAACGGCATTGTGTTACCACCTAAGAGTGTCACCGATGCGTATGGCAATGCGCTTACAAATAACGACGGACAAATTATTTATCGCACCGTCATTATCACCAGCACCGGTGTTCCAGTCACCGATGCGAATGGCGAAGCAATTTACTCAGAGCTTGCGAAAGATGCATCTGGTAAGCCACTGTTAACGAAGACGACGAAGAAGTCAGCTGCCGCGCCGGTACTCATCTTCAATGTACTCAGCGCAGATGACAAACTCGTGCTCGGCCCGGATGGAAAACCCCTAAGTACCAAGCCCGCGATGACAAGCGATGGTTACGCACAAGTGGATCGCGATGGCAACGCCATTCTGCTTTCACCGATACTTAACTCCAAAGGCCAACCGATTATCGGTGTTGACGGTAACCCGCTCTACACCAGACTCATGGTGACCAGTGGGGAAGAGCCACTTCTTGATGCGAACGGTAAAGGTGTAGTTGCCAAGCCACGACTTAACAGCAACAACAACCCTATTACGGCGAGCAATGGCGCGATTCTCTATGCCCCACCTATGTTTGACCCAAACGGTAAACCGATCGTGGACTCAAAAGGACAACCCGTGCTCGCAAGGCCCGTTGTTGATGCCAATAATAAAGTGAAGCTCGGTGCTGATGGCTTCCCACTGGTCTCGCAACCACTGCTCTCTACATTCGGTGGTGCGATTCTCCAAGGAGGGAAGCAGATCACCGTCGGTGCTGCTGGAACCGCGCCTCTCAACGCATCAGGTGAGGTAGTGGCCAAGAGCACCGGAGTAATTCTCTCCTACGGTTTTGGTGGCACTCTCGTTGATGAGAAAGCGCGCAACATCGTGACACCCGATGGTCGCCCACTCCTGCTCGCGGCTACGGGGATTCCGCTATTCACCAATGGCGCACCAATTACCGATAAGAAAGGTGCACCGATCAAGATCAGCAAAACCGGGCAAGTACTTGACTCCGCCGGCAAGGCCATCCTGGGTGCAGATAGCAAGGCGCTCAGCATTGGCAGTACGCAGGGCGCCGGAGCAGTGAAGATCGGCACCCTCACCCTGCTGGGGCCCAACAACAAGCCCGTTCTCCTTGGTCTCAACGGCGCCCTCTTTGATTCCAGCGCCAATGCGTTAGTCAGCAGCGGAGGTAAGCCACTCTTCCTCGACCCAAAGGCCAAGAAAGTGGTCGACTCCGCCGGTAAAGCTGTTGCGGTAGATAAGAAGGGGAAGATCACCGCAAAGAGCCAGTCGCTAAAGGTGGAGACCACTTCGATTTCCTCGTAGCATTGAAAGATGGAACGCGACTTTGATGTCCTCGTCGTAGGTTCCGGTTTCGGTGGTTCAGTGGCTGCTCTTCGTTTAACGGAGAAGGGCTATCGAGTAGGTGTGCTCGAAGCGGGTCGCCGCTTTCGCGATGAAGACTTTCCCAAAACATCGTGGCGACTACGCCGCTTCCTCTTCGCGCCGAAGTTTGGGCTCACGGGTATTCAACGCATACACGCTCTCCCCGATGTCTTGGTGCTCGCAGGTGCTGGGGTGGGTGGTGGTTCTCTCGTCTACGCGAACACTCTCTATGCACCACCTGATACCTACTTCAATGATGTTCAGTGGAAACACATCACTGATTGGAAACGCGAACTTACGCCTTGGTATGACCAAGCATCACGCATGCTCGGCGTTGCCGAGAATCCCTACTTCTC
>JBAXIG010000051.1:0-10653 GCA_037138535.1 Actinomycetes bacterium | reverse complement strand
AGCAAGCGGCTCATAATCGCTGTGTCGCCGGTTCAAGTCCGGCCTCCGCTACAAAACAGGCCCCAGAAGTGGGCGCCTGGAGTTCGACTGAGTTCGACTGAGTACGACTGAGTAGGTCTGGCGACTTACGCAGGATTTTTCGGAAAGCTACCTCTCCAGGTAGCCTTCTCACGTTCCAGAAGCATGTTCACGGAGTTAACGGGAAGCCCACCTGGGCTTCGAGGGTTTCGAAGGTTTTGAGGGGAGTCGTCATGGCCAGCAAGAGCGCCGACATTCGGCCAAAGATCACCATGGCCTGCGTAGATTGCAAAGAGCGCAACTACATCACCAAGAAGAACCGTCGTAACGACCCAGACCGCATGGAGCTGAAAAAGTTCTGCCCACGCTGCAAGTTGTCGACCGTTCACCGCGAGACTCGCTAATTACTGAGCCTCATGGCTCTCTCTCCTGAATTCCTAGGTCGCGCGTATCGCGCACCTTTACAACACGTTGTCACCGCTGACGAAGTGCACGCTTTTTTGCGTGCTGTCGGAGCACCCATAGGTGAGATTGCCCCGCCCACCTTTGCCATCAAATTAGCGCTCGCAGAATCTGAAAGCGTGATGAAGAGCCCAGAGCTTGGTCTCGATTGGAACCGAGTGGTGCACGGAGATCAACGCTTTGAATATCGACGCGCTATACACGTCGGTGACGTGCTCGATTGCGAAACGGTGATTGAAGCTATCAAGTCTGTGGCCGGCAACGACATTATTACGACGCGTTGCGACCTTACGAGTGGCGCAGAAGTTGTGGTGCGTTCCTGGGCAGTGCTCTTCTTTAGAGGACCAGAGAAATGAGCCGACTTTCTTACGCAGCACTTTCAGTAGGCAGCGTTTTGCCGGAACGCGCGTTCGAGATCACGCGCGCAGATCTCAAGCGTTATGCCGATGCCAGCGGCGATCAGAATCCGATTCACCAAGACGAGGCATTTGCCGTCAGTGTCGGCCTTCCGAACCTCATTGCACATGGGATGTACACGATGGCACTTGCCGGCAAATTCATCACAGACTGGGCGGGCGATATCACTGCTCTTCAAGAGTTTGGTGTGCGCTTTACCAAGCCGGTTATCGTCGCGGCCGACACCCCTGCTGTGGTCATCTTCTCTGGTTCTGTAACCGAGTTGCTCTCTCATAATTCCGTGAAGGTCGAAATTCAGGCGATCAGTGCGGGAGTCAAAGTACTTGGACAGGCTCGAGCCATTGTTTCCTGCGATGAGTGAGATACCGGCTGATGTAAGTGCGCTCGCGGACTTACGTGTGCAAGCCAAAGCGAATAAGGATTTTGCACTGGCCGATCAACTACGAGATCAACTCTCAGATCTTGGCTGGCAGATCAAAGATATTCCTGGTTCCTATGAACTGACTCCGCGCAGTGCCTACCAAATGTGGAAAGCAATTACAGAAGTTCCTGAGATGAAGATAAATGCCCCCTATCTTGTGATCATCAAGGTCGACGGTTGGCTGGCCGATATTCAGGAATGTATGAACGCTTTACTCACATTGTCGCCATCGATTGAAGTCGCCCTTATTGACGTTTCTGCCGATACCGAAGTCGGAGCGGGAGTACACGAACTTGCACAATCCCCCCGCGTACACGAAATTCACCTCGAGAGTGATCCCGGCTGGGGTCTCGTAATGCGGACAGCAGCTGAAAAGTTTGTCGCGGAATTCGTCGTTCTCATGGACCCATCATCCATGCTCACTTCTGATCCAATTCCCCAGCTAGAGAGTGCGTTCGTTGATTCGACTGTGGTCAGCGCTGGTTGGCGCGGTGCTCTAGTCAACACAGAAGATGCTTGGCGTAGCGTCGATGACAAGGGATCAGGAGAAGTCGATGTACTCCTGGGTTACTTCATGGCGATTCGTCGAGAATCTCTACTTGCTACTGATGGTCCCCACCCAAAGGCGATCTTCTATCGCAACGCCGACCTTGAGCTCTCGCTTTTGCTGAGGGAGCAAGGCGGTCGGCTCATCGCGCTCGATCTGCCTCTTGAACAACGGCGACATCGGGGCTACCACGATTCTGATCCGGCAATCCGTGAGCGGGAATCAAAGAAGAATTACGACCGAATATTGGCGAAGTTTCGCGGACGCAGCGAGATTCTCTCGCCTCGTCGCTAACGAACGCCTACGCTCGCACTATGAGTACTCGGGCATCTGCGCTCACCACCCTTCGAGTGGGTGGTGAGATTTTGTCCCTCATTGATGCAAAGAGCGAAACTCAATTCATCGATGCCCTGCAAAAATATCCCGATGCCCTGGTGATGGGCGGCGGTTCTAACCTGCTCTTTTCAGATGCCGAGTGCGAACGCCCAGTTATCAAGGCGAGTATGCGCGGCGTCGCTCATGAAGTAGATGCGTGTAGCGGCGCTACCTGGACGGTAAGTGCCGGGGAGAATTGGGATCACTTCGTCTTAGCCACCGTCGAGTCGGGTTGTGCAGGACTTGAAACCTTGAGTGGAATTCCAGGCACAGTAGGCGGGGCTCCAATACAAAATATTGGCGCTTACGGCAGTGAACTTAATTCATTTGTTGCACGTGTGCGTGTTTTTGATCGCAAACTGGGGGAGATCCGAACCTTTGCTGCTGCTGACTGCGGATTTGGTTATCGCACCTCAATGTTTAAAAAAGAAGTAGACCGTTACGCCGTTCTCGAGGTGACCTTGCAATTGCGCGTTGGCGAGATGAGTAACGAAATTGCGTATGCCGAACTTGCCGACGAGCTTGGAATCAAAGTGGGTGAGCGTGCTTCTGTGAATGCTGTGCGCACAGCTGTCTTAGCCATTCGCGGCCGTAAAGGCATGGTGTTGGACGACACTGACACTGACACGTGGTCTGTTGGCTCATTCTTTATCAATCCCACACTACCGGCTTCGAAAATTCCCACTGGCGCACCTGCTTGGGAGCAGGAAGATGGTCTTGTAAAAACTTCAGCTGCCTGGTTGATTGAAAATTCTGAAACTACCAAAGGTGAGCGCTTCGGCAATGCGGCAGTCTCGTCTAAACATGTCTTGGCGCTAACAAATACTGGAAGTGCAACGAGTGAAGAGATACTGGAAGCGGCTCGCACGATTTGCGCACGCGTCGAGAAACGTTTTTCGATCACATTGCAACCAGAAGTGAGAATTGTGGGGGCGCAGTTGTGAGCGTTACCGCAGTGATCGGTGGGGCAGGAAAGACCGGACAGAGGGTGCTCTCGGCACTAGCAGCGCGACACCTAGAAAGTAGATCGCTCACTCGTGCCGAAATAGATCTCAACACGGGCGTCGGATTAACTGAATCGCTCCGTGGTTGCCACTCGCTGTATGCACTCGCACCTAATTTTCATCAAGATGAAGTGGGTATTGCTGAGAGAGTAGTAGCGGCTGCAAGGGATGCGGGAGTGGCGAGAATCGTTTTCCACTCAGTTCTGCAACCGCAGGTAAGTGCCATGCCCCATCACTTGGCGAAGTCGCACGCCGAAGAGGTAATCATCAACTCTGGTCTGGAATGGGCGATTTTGCAGCCCTGCGCTTACGCGCAGAATTTCACTCCAGAAGTAGTGGGCGCACTCGGATATCGAAGAGACGCACCATTCTCGTTGGTGGACTTAGCTGATGTCGGTCAGGCCGCAGTACGCCTACTCACGGATAGCGCGACCACATATGGCACCTTCGAAGCCTGTGGTCCCACTACGTCAATCGCCGAAGTGGCGAGCCTCCTCGGTTGGGAAGTAGCGGAGCGCGCGTTTACACCAGCCGATGATTCGTATGATCAAAACTGTATCGCCGCCATGTTCGCCTATTACAACGTGCATGGCTTGCAGGGGAGCTCACTTGCCCTTAAAGCTCTTCTTGATCGCGAACCGACACACGCTGTCAGCGCATTGAAACGTCGCTAGTTGAGTTGTAGCGGTTACTTAGCTTCGCCGAGTAACTTTTGAATGCGCGTCACACCTTCGATGAGATCGTCATCGCCGAGTGCATATGAGAGTCGCAAGTAACCACTTGGTCCAAAAGCTTCTCCAGGGACAACGGCAACTTCGATCTCTTCAAGAATCAGGTTTGCAAGTTCGGCAGAAGTTTGCGGACGTTTCCCACGGATTTCTTTTCCTAGCAAATCCTTCACACATGGATATACATAAAACGCACCAAGCGGAGTAGGACATTGCACACCAGGAATATCGTTGAGCATCTTGACCATGATTTTGCGACGACGATCAAAAGCTACGCGCATTTCATGAACTGCAGTGAGGTCACCTTGAAGCGCTGCTATTGCGGCACGTTGTGAAACGTTCGACACGTTACTGGAAAGGTGTGATTGCAAATTGCTCGCGGCTTTGATGACATCCTTGGGACCGATCATCCAACCCACGCGCCAACCGGTCATCGCGTATGTTTTTGCAACACCATTGATAATGACGCATGTATCAGCAAGCTCTGGCACTACAACTGGCATGCTCGGTGCAGCGGAACCGTCATAAACCAAGTGTTCGTAAATCTCGTCGGTGATGACCCAGATGCCATGTTCCAATGCCCACTTGCCGATGGCTTCTACTTGTTCGCGTGAGTAGACCGATCCCGTGGGATTCGATGGCGAGCAAAAGAGCAACGCTTTGGTCTGTGGTGTGCGCGCGGCTTCAAGTTGCTCCACGGAAACCAAGTAACCGCTCTCTTCGCCGGCGAATACTTCGACCGCAATGCCACCGGCCAACTTCACGCACTCGGGGTAGGTGGTCCAGTAGGGGGAGGGGAGGAGTACCTCATCGCCCGCGCCCACAATGGTGGCAAAGGCTTGGTAGACCGCTTGCTTGCCACCGTTGGTGATCAAGACTTGGTCGGCGGTGATCGCATAACCGGAATCACGCAGAGTTTTGCCCACGACCGCTTCGCGCATCTCGGGTAATCCTGCGGCGGGGGTATAACGGTGATTAGCTACCACTCCGGTGGCGGCAGCGGCCGCAGCCACGATGTAGTCAGGTGTAGGGAAGTCAGGCTCGCCCGCTCCGAAGCCGATCACCGGGCGCCCAGCAGCCTTGAGGGCCTTGGCCTTGGCATCCACTGCCAGCGTGGCAGATTCCGCGATGGCCGCGATGCGGGGGCTTATCCGGGGGCTAATTGGCGATCCTGCGTTGCTCATAGTGATCTCTTTCAGGTCGAGAAGTTGTGGTGGAAAGTAGGAATTCCGCTCCCCATAGCCTAGAGGACACCCCCGAGTTAGACCTGGGGAGAGGTGTCGCCTTAGACTCACTCTTCTTGGCGAATTCGCCATGCTTTCGCGCGCCCTTTTGGGAGTGCGATCATGGAGGGCAAGCTCAGAGGGTAGTAGCTCAATTGGTAGAGTTCCGGTCTCCAAAACCGGCGGTTGGGGGTTCAAGTCCCTCCTGCCCTGCACGAATGAGTGTGCGTGATCTAGCAGTCGAACGAGAGGTGAGCGGATGAGTGAAGAAGCAAAGCCTGGCGCTGAGGCGACCAAGCGCGGACCGCGCCTGGGTCTCTTCTATCGCCAGGTGCTCTTTGAATTGCGCAAGGTCGTATGGCCCACACGCAAGCAACTCACGACCTACACCAGCGTCGTCCTTGTCTTTGTTACGGCGATCATCTTCGTTGTATCGCTCTTCGACCTTGGTCTTACCAAGCTCGTCTTCTGGGTCTTTGGTTAAGGGGTAAGAGAACATGAGTGAAGATTTCTCCTTCGAAAGTGCGTTAGCGCAAGCCAATGCAGATGATGTAGTAGAAGAGCTCGGTGCGGTGGCACCTGTCGCAGCAACGTCCTTCGATAGCCCTGTCGCAGCAGCGACCTTCGATAGCCCTGTCGCAGCAGCGACCTTCGATAGCCCTGTCGTAGCAGCGACCTCAAACAGCCTTGACACGTTACAAAGCCCTGCCGCTGGAATTCTTGAAGACATCGAAGGTTCCGACTTCGAAGATGAAGAGAAACTCGATGATCCAATGGAGGAATTCCGCGCGAAACTTCGCCTCGCACCTGGTGATTGGTATGTGGTGCACTCATACGCAGGTTACGAAAACCGCGTGCGCTCAAACCTCGAAAACCGTATTCAATCGCTTGGCATGGAAGATTACATTTTCCAGATCGAAGTTCCGCAAGAAGAAGTTACTGAAATTAAGAATGGACAGCGCAAGCAAGTAATGCGCAATGTTTTCCCTGGTTATGTTCTTGTGCGCATGGATCTCACTGATGAGTCCTGGTCCACAGTACGTAACACCCCTGGAGTTACTGGCTTCGTCGGTCATACGCACCGGCCAAGTCCGTTAACACTGGATGAGGTCGAGAAGATTCTCGCGCCGCACCCAGTGAAGAAGTCCGACAAGCCGGAAATCCGAGTTGTGGACTTCGAAGTGGGCGAATCGGTCACCGTGATGGATGGTCCGTTTGCCACACTGCCTGCCTCGATTAACGAGATCATGCCCGAACAGCAAAAGCTCAAGGTCTTGGTCTCTATTTTCGGTCGGGAAACCCCGGTCGAACTTTCATTTAGCCAAGTTCAGAAACTCTGATCTCGGTCACACGTAAGGACCCGCAGAATGCCTCCGAAGAAAAAACTCGCAGCCATCATCAAGCTGCAGATCCAAGCCGGTGCGGCTACTCCAGCGCCACCAGTTGGTCCTGCTCTTGGTCAGCATGGTGTGAATATCATGGAATTCGTTAAGGCGTATAACGCTGCAACGGAGAGCCAAAAGGGTCAAATCATTCCGGTTGAAATCTCGGTCTATGAAGATCGTTCTTTCACCTTCGTGACGAAGACCCCACCAGCATCGCGCTTGATCCTTAAGGCTGCTGGTGTTGAAAAGGGTTCGCCAATTCCGCACAAGCAAAAGGTTGCCAACATCACCCAAGCTCAAGTTCGCGAAATTGCGCAAACCAAAATGACAGATCTCAACGCCAACGATCTCGATGCTGCAAGCTTGATCATCGCTGGTACCGCTCGCTCGATGGGCATCACGGTTTCCGAGTAATTACTCGTTAACGACAACTAAAGAAGTTTGTGGGAGAACCTCGCTGGTTCGTTGACCACAACTCCGAAAATGAAGGAGCAGAAATGAAGCGCAGTAAGGCTTACAAGGCCGCGATCGCCAAGATTGAAGTAGATCGCATCTATACCCCGCTCGAGGCTTGCCGTCTCGCGCGCGAAACATCAACCACGAAGTATGACGCGACTGTTGAAGTTGCTCTCTGCCTCGGTGTTGATCCGCGTAAGGCTGATCAAATGGTGCGTAGCACCGTCAACCTTCCGCACGGCACTGGTAAGACCGCACGGGTCCTGGTCTTTGCTGGTGGCGAGCGCGCTGAAGAGGCACGTGCCGCGGGCGCCGACATCGTCGGTGCAGATGAATTGATCGATGAAGTTGCCAAGGGGCGTCTTGACTTCGACGCAGTGGTATCTACGCCAGACCTCATGGGTAAGGTCGGTCGCTTGGGTAAGGTCCTCGGACCTCGTGGCTTGATGCCAAACCCTAAGACCGGCACCGTCACCACAGATGTAGCAAAGGCTGTGGAAGACATCAAGGGCGGAAAGATTGAGTTTCGCGTCGATAAGAATGCCAACCTCCACTTCATCATCGGTAAGACCTCATTTACCGAAACCCAATTGGTAGAAAATTACGCTGCTGCCATCGAAGAAGTACTCCGCGCCAAGCCATCATCGGCAAAGGGACGCTTTATTAAGAAGGCCACTCTCTCCACCACGATGGGACCTGGAATTCAAGTCGATTCCAGCCTCGGCCGCGAGACGGTCGCCAGCAACGGATAGTGATTTCTGCAGTGATTTCTAAGGTGGGCGCGCCGCCGTTTTGACGATAGCGCGCCCACCCTTTTACTCTTTGCCCATACCAAAGACCGCAGGTAGGAAGTTCTAAAGGTCGAAAGACCGCCCGCGTAGGTGAGCAGGTCCATTCGTGGTCCCGGTCGCCTCGCGCGCCGGGATTTTTGATTTTTAGCTCGAAATGCCGTGGTCCGCGGAGTTCGCACCATCGAAAGGAAGCCATATGGCACGCCCAGACAAGGCAGCTGCAGTAGCCGAGCTTGCGGAGGATTTCCGTACCGCTCAAGCCACTGTGTTGACCGAGTACCGCGGCTTAACCGTGGCCGCGCTCAAGGAGCTTCGTCGCTCCCTCGGCGCCACCACTAAGTACGCCGTCGTCAAGAACACTTTGACGAAGATCGCTGCCCGCGAGGCTGGCGTCACTGTTCCTGATGAGCTTCTTGCCGGTCCTTCAGCGCTCGCCTTCATCAAGGGCGATCCTGTCTTAGCCGCAAAGAGCCTTCGCGACTTCGCCAAAGCCAATCCACTCTTGGTGATCAAGGGCGGCATCCTCGATGGCAAGGCGCTCTCACCGAAAGAGATCACCAAGCTTGCTGATCTCGAATCACGTGAGGTGCTCCTCGCCAAGCTCGCAGGCGCTATGAAGGCTTCAATGTCTCAAGCCGCAGCGCTCTTCGTAGCACCACTTTCTAAGACCGTCCGCACCATCGAAGCGCTTAAGGCGCAAAAGTCAGAGGGCTGACCCGCCCGCGTTCGGCGTAAGCCGAAGAACCCCATCACGGCCAGAATTCAGGTTCACCTGGAGTCGGGTCAGAACCGAAAGGAAGCAAAATGGCAAAGCTCAGCACTGGAGATCTCCTCGAGAACTTCAAGGAAATGACCCTCATCGAACTCTCTGAGTTCGTTTCACTCTTCGAAGAGACCTTCGGCGTCACGGCAGCTGCACCTGTTGCAGTCGCTGCTGCCCCAGCCGCTGGTGGAGCCGGTGGCGGCGCTGCTGCTGCTGCGGAAGATCAAGATGAGTTCGACGTCATCCTCGAAGATGCCGGCGCTCAAAAGATCGCAGTCATCAAGGAAGTACGTACCTTCACCAGCCTTGGTCTGAAGGAAGCAAAGGATCTCGTGGATGCAGCTCCTTCCACCATCCTTGAGAAGACCAACAAAGAGACCGCAGAGAAGGCAAAGGCCGCTCTTGAGGCAGCTGGCGCCAAGGCCTCAATCAAGTAATTTGTTCCACCCGCAGTACAGCACCATCACACAAGCAGTTGTCGTTGTTGGGCGAGGGTGGTCCGGGAGACTGGACCACCGCGCCTGATACGAGGAAGTAAAACTCCATACTCCACACAGTCATATATCGGGCGAAAGTGGTCGAAACGGGCGCGAGTTGGTATGAGCGCGACCAAACGACTACGATCGCCCTTTGCGCACTCTTAAACGAAACTGACTGCAGCTCGATTTGCAGGCAGTGCTTGAGCGTGCGTTGCTCCTGTCAGGCCTTCGGAAGGATCTCTCTTGGCCGCCACGCGATCGAAGAACGCCACTGCCCCTCGCCGCCTATCGTTTGCAAAGATTCGGGAGCCCCTTGAGGTTCCCAATCTTCTTGCACTCCAAGTTGAAAGTGTGGATTGGTTGCTCGGTAACGAGCTCTGGCGCGAACGCGTCAAACAATCCGCTGCAGCCGGCTCCGCCGTACCTGCACAATCTGGTCTGGAAGAGATCTTTGAAGAGATCAGTCCTATTGAGGACTTCCAGGGCACGATGAGTCTCTCATTCCGCGATCACCGCTTCGAACCACCGAAGTATTCGATCGATGAATGCAAAGAGCGCGATATCACCTACGCCGCACCGCTCTTTCTTACCGCAGAGTTTATGAACAACACCACCGGTGAAATCAAGAGCCAGACCGTCTTCATGGGCGACTTCCCGTTGATGACTCCACGTGGCACCTTTGTTATTAACGGCACCGAGCGCGTTGTAGTTTCGCAGCTTGTCCGTTCACCTGGCGTCTACTTCGAGCGCACGATTGATAAAGCGACCGATAAAGACATCTGGACCACCAAGATCATTCCGAGCCGTGGTGCTTGGCTCGAACTTGAAATCGACAAGAAGGACATGGTCGGCGTTCGCATTGACCGCAAGCGCAAGCAATCCATCACTGTGCTCTTGAAGGCACTTGGTTGGGATAACGCGCGCATCCTTGAAGAGTTCGGCGAGTACGAATCTATGCGCCTCACTCTCGAGAAGGATCACACTTCAACGCAAGACGAAGCACTTCTCGATATTTACCGCAAGCTTCGTCCGGGTGAGCCTCCTACACGTGAAGCCGCTCAAACTCTCCTTGAGAATCTCTACTTCAACCCTAAGCGTTACGACCTTGCCAAGGTGGGTCGTTACAAGATCAACAAGAAGCTCGGTCTTGATCACGAACTCAAGAAGAACACTCTTACCATCGATGATCTCGTGGCCTCGATTCACTACATCCTCAAGCTCTCGCTTGGTGTGCAGATTATGGATTCTGTCCGTGGTCAAGTGCGTGTAGAAATCGACGACATTGATCACTTCGGTAATCGGCGCCTTCGCACCGTGGGTGAATTGATTCAAAACCAAGTGCGCACCGGGCTTTCACGTATGGAGCGTGTGGTTCGTGAACGTATGACTACGCAGGACGTAGAAGCGATCACGCCACAAACGTTGATCAACATTCGTCCAGTAGTGGCGAGCATCAAGGAGTTCTTTGGAACTTCACAACTCAGCCAGTTCATGGATCAAACAAATCCACTTGCTGGACTTACACATAAGCGTCGCCTCTCTGCGTTGGGACCTGGTGGTCGCTCTCGTGAGCGCGCAGGGTTC
>JBAXIG010000050.1:0-11734 GCA_037138535.1 Actinomycetes bacterium | reverse complement strand
ACTTGCTGCATGTGCTGAAGTAAGTGGTGTGAGAGTAAGACTCAGCAACGTGCTGAGCAGGAGACCCCAGAACTTCTTCATGGGAAAGAGGCTACTCCTGAAATGAATGAATGGTTGAGTCGGCAGCGACCGAAGAATCTGGCCGTTATCCCAAGGATTTGAGGAGCATTTGGGCCACATCGAGAACTTCGAGGCTCTCCGGAGCTGCGCCCTCTTGCTTCTTTGCGTCCACACCGTCAGAGACCATCACACGGCAGAAGGGGCACGCCACCGCGATCACTGAAGGCGCAGTGGTGAGGGCTTCTTCGACGCGAGTGACGTTGATCTTCGCGCCGATTTTCTCCTCCATCCACATGCGTGCGCCACCGGCGCCGCAGCAAAAGGATCGTTCAGAGTTGCGTGGCATTTCGACAATGGTGGCGCCACTTGCTTCGAGCAATTCCCGTGGTGGTGTGTACACCTGATTGTGACGGCCGAGGTAACACGGATCGTGATACGTGATCTGTTGTTGCACCGGTGCCACTGGAATGAGTTTCTTATCGCGCACTAACTTGTTAAGCAGTTGCGTGTGATGGACAACTTCAAGCTTCATGCCGAGTTGCTCATAATCGCGACCGAGGGTGGTAAAGCAGTGAGGGCAGGTGACGACAACCTTCTTCGTTTCGCGTTCCTTAAATACTTCGCCCAGCATCTCAATATTTTGTGCCGCGAGCATTTGGTAGAGGAATTCATTACCGGCGCGACGAGCGGGATCACCGGTACATGTTTCGCCTTCACCTAACACACCGAAGGTGACGCCAGCACGGTGGAGAAGTTCGGCGACGGCCTTGGTGGTCTTCTTTGCGCGGTCTTCATAAGCACCGGCGCAACCCACCCAGAAGAGGTACTCCACTTCAGGCGCGATAGGACCATCAAGCACAGTGACTTCGAAGTCGAGCTCAGTGATCCAGTCGTTACGTTGCGAAGAGTTCATCCCCCAAGGGTTGCCCTTGCTTTCAAGATTACGGAAAGTGCCGCCGAGTTCGGTGGGGAAATCCGATTCCACGAGCACTTGATGACGACGCATGTTGACGATGTGATCTACATGCTCGATATCAACGGGACATTGATTCACACACGCACCGCACGTAGTGCATGACCAGAGAACTTCAGGAGTGATGATGTCTCCAATAAGAGACTTCTCTGCCTCTGCGCGTTGCTCGTCGGTGAGGGCAGCCTTTTGATCCTCAGAAAGCGCTAGTAAATATGGAGCTTTAGCGAAAGCGTGATCGCGCATGGCGGTAATCAATAGTTTTGGCGAGAGTGGCTTTTCGGTATTCCAAGCAGGGCATTGTGATTGGCAACGACCACACTCGGTGCAGGTAGAGAGATCGAGAATGCCCTTCCACGACATGTTCTCAATAGCACCTACACCGAAGATGTCGTCATCGCCTGGATCTTCGAAGTTGATTGGCTTCCCACCGGAGAGCATGACTGGAAGTGCTCCCAGTGATAATGCGCCATCTGCATTGCGCTTAAAGAAGATGTTGAAGAAGGCGAGGAAGCGATGCCACGCAACGCCCATCGTTAAATTAATTGAGATGGTGATAAACCATGCCATCGAGACCACGATTTTGATGGCGGCGACGAGTGCGATCAACGACTCGAGAGTGCCAGTGCTGAGTCCGCTGAATGCTAATACCGCGGGCCAGGAGAGCGCGTAATGCCAATTCCATGATGTTTCACCGTCGAGTGCACCTTCCAAACCACGAAGTGCAATAACGCAGAGAACAATGGCAAAGATGGTGGCTTCTACGTAATACGCCTGCCATGTACTTGAACCATAGAAACGTGATGTGCGGCCTGGGCGGAAGATTCTCGTCGCTTGGCGAATACCAATAAGCGTGACGATTCCAAGACCAGTTGCCCATGAAATAAATTCCACGAAGAATTCATACGGCGCGAAGTGTCCAAGAAAAGGTATCGCAAACTTCGGTGCGAAGAGTTGCCCGTATGCGGTGACCAAAGTAAGGGCGAGTGAACCAAATCCCACCATGACAAACCAGTGTGCAATTCCACCGATGCTCCACTTGCGCATACGGGTATGTCCGAGCACTTCGCGTACCAATGTCTTCACGCGCGCACCACGATTATCTGATCGGGTGGGATCAGCTTGGCCAATGCGCACGATCGCCAGGATTGAGCGCACCGCTTTGGCGAAGAGGGCAAGGCCAACGACCGTGACGGCCAGCGAGATGATGATGAGAAGTGCGCTCATGGGAATAGAGATTACCGACCGAAGGGCTGGCCGCGAGCGGGGGGCGGGAATAAGTCGGTAGAAGTGGTGGTTCTCTCATCTGATAAGACTTGAGCCGCCTCGACTCAATCTTTTGACGAAAGTCGGCGCAAGTGGCAAGATTGTCGTAGACCCAGGCGGGAGAACTCGCTTGGTACCCCCTCGGGGAGCGCAAGCTCCACCGAAAGAGCAGAAGCGAAAGAGAGTAAAGAGAATGGCTAGAGCGGTTGGTATTGACCTCGGGACCACCAATTCATGCGTCAGCGTGCTGGAGGGCGGCGAGCCCACAGTGATCGCAAATGCGGAGGGAGCACGAACCACCCCTTCGATCGTGGCCTTTGCTAAAAATGGCGAAGTCTTGGTCGGCGAAGTCGCCAAGCGCCAAGGCGTCACCAACGTTGATCGCACGATCCGTTCGGTGAAGCGCCACATCGGTACTAACTGGACTGTTGATATCGATAACAAGGCATACACCCCTCAAGAGATCAGCGCTCGCGTGCTCATGAAGTTAAAGCGCGATGCGGAGGCTTACCTCGGTGAAACAGTGACCGATGCTGTTATTACAGTGCCGGCATACTTCAACGACTCACAACGTCAAGCAACCAAAGAAGCGGGCGAAATTGCGGGTCTTAACGTACTTCGCATTATCAACGAGCCCACTGCAGCAGCACTTGCATACGGTCTAGATAAGGCAGATCAAGAACAAACTATTCTTGTCTTCGACCTCGGCGGTGGAACGTTTGACGTTTCACTTCTCGAAATCGGCGATGGTGTTGTCGAAGTGAAGGCAACCAATGGCGATAACCACCTCGGTGGCGATGATTGGGATCAAGCACTCGTCGAGCATTTGGTAAAGAACTTTGGCCAAAGCAATGGCATCGATCTCACCAAAGACAAGATGGCGATGCAACGCGTTCGTGAAGCGGCAGAGAAGGCAAAGATAGAACTCTCTTCTTCACAATCAACCAGCATCAACCTTCCTTACATCACGGTCGATGCTGAGAAGAATCCACTCTTCCTCGATGAGTCGATTACTCGTGCACAATTCCAACAAATTACTGCTGATCTTCTCGAGCGCTGCAAGAAGCCTTTCGAGCAAGTAATCAAGGATGCCGGTGTCCCACTCAGCAAGATCGATCAAGTTGTCTTGGTCGGTGGATCAACTCGTATGCCAGCAGTTGTTGACCTCGTACGTACTCTCACCGGTGGCCGCGAACCAAATAAGGGCGTCAACCCTGATGAGGTCGTCGCCGTGGGTGCATCGCTACAAGCTGGTGTGCTCAAAGGCGAAGTGAAGGATGTTCTCCTGCTCGACGTCACGCCACTCTCACTTGGTATTGAAACCAAGGGTGGCATCATGACTCGCCTCATCGAGCGCAACACCACGATTCCTACCAAGCGCTCGGAAATCTTCACCACCGCTGATGACAATCAACCCAGCGTGCAGATTCAGGTCTTCCAAGGCGAGCGCGAGATGGCCTCTTACAACAAGAAGCTCGGAATGTTTGAACTCACCGGATTGCCACCTGCACCACGAGGCATTCCACAGATCGAAGTGACTTTTGACATCGACGCCAACGGCATTGTGCACGTAGCTGCGAAGGATCTTGGTACTGGCAAAGAGCAATCCATGCGCATTACTGGTGGATCTGCTCTCGGTAAGGATGACATCGAGCGCATGATGAAGGAAGCGGAATCGCACGCAGAAGAAGATAAGACGCGTCGCGAAGAGGCCGAGACTCGTAACCTCGCTGATTCACTTGTTTACCAAACAGAGAAGTTCCTCAAAGACAATGGCGATAAGTTTACTGAAGGCGAAGCCGCTGAGAAGAAGGCTGAAGTTGAAGGCGAACTTAACTCACTAAAGGAAGCCCTCAAGGGCAGCAATATGGAAACCATCAAAGCCGGCACCGAGAAGCTTTCGAATGTCAGCCAACAATTAGGCGCCACTCTCTATGAATCGGAGAAGGCAGCAGGTGCTGGCTCTGAAGACGGTAGTGAAGAACCACATGGGCATGGAGACGATGTAGTCGATGCTGAGATTGTTGACGAACAGAAATGAGCGAAAGCGCAGCAGAATCTCTCACCGAAGAATCTGCAGCTGAAGAGGTCGAAGTTCTCGAGGAGGCGGCGAGTGATCCACTCGCCGTCCTCACCGATGATCTGCAAAGACTCCAGGCTGAATACTCCAATTACCGTAAGCGAGTAGAACGCGATCGTGAACTAGCGCGTGATATGGCTGTGGCAGCGGTCCTCCATGAAATGCTTCCTACCCTTGATGATCTTGAACGCGCTCGCGAACATGGCGAACTCGAAGGTGGATTCAAGGCAGTTGCTGATCAACTCGAAAAACTTACAGCCAAACTTGGGCTCGAGAAGTACGGCTCCGTTGGCGAAGCCTTCGATCCCACAGTGCACGAGGCTCTCATCCACGCCACCAGCAATGAAGTGACCGAAGCAATTGCAAGTGCCATCTTGCAACCCGGTTACCGTTTTAAGGATCGCATCCTCCGTCCTGCCCGCGTAGCAGTCACAGAACCTGAGTAAACCTATGGCCGCGAAAGATCTGTATGAGAAAGATTTCTATGCGATTCTTGGCGTGGAGAAAAATGCAGAAGCGGCCGCGATCAAAAAGGTTTATCGCAAACTAGCTCGTGACCTTCACCCAGATGCCAACAAGGGCGATGCCAAATTGGAAGAACGCTTTAAAGAAGTCTCTGAGGCTTATGACATCTTAAGTGATCCGAAGAAACGTGGGGAGTACGACGAAGCACGTGCACTCTTTGCGCGCGGTGGGTTCCGTAAACCCCAAGGTGGGCAAGGCGGTACTCAGTACAGTAGCTCTCAACAGAGTGCCCATTTCCAAAGCAGTACGGGCGATATTTTTGGTGGTGGCGACATCAACGACATGCTGAGCGGACTCTTCGGGAATCGTCAACGCGGACCACGTAAAGGTCAAGATTTACAAACAGAGTCCACTATCTCGTTCCGAGACTCCGTTGCTGGAACCCAGATTTCTTTGCGGGTAAATAATGCAACTGTAAAAGCGAATATCCCAGCTGGGATTGAAGACGGTAAACGCATCATCCTTAAAGGAAAGGGTGGAGCAGGACAACCAGGTGCACCCGCTGGTGATCTCTACATAGAAATTCACGTAACACCGCATCCCATCTTCACTCGCAAGGGAGATAATCTCTCACTGACGCTGCCGATTACATTTGCAGAGGCCGCACTCGGTGGCGATGTTGAAGTTCCAACTTTGAGTGGCGAACTCGTCAAGGTACGCCTCGCTGCGGGTACCGCAAATGGGCGCACACTTCGCGTAAAGAGTCATGGTTTAGTGAAGAAGAGTGGTGGTCACGGGGATCTCTTCGTCACCGTCGAAGTCGCCGTGCCGCAGCGTCTCGATGCTAAAGAACGCGCACTGATCGAGGAGTTCCACACCTTGACAGCGAACGTGGATCTGCGGGCAGACTTTGTTGCCAAGGCGAAGGAGTAGTCATGTTAGGAGATCACGACGAGTATGCAGCGGTCTATGTGATTAGCGTGGCTGCCGAAATCTCTGGCATGCACCCACAAACACTCCGCCAATATGACCGCCTCGGCTTGGTCTCCCCAGGTCGGGCTATTGGTCGAGGTCGGCGCTACTCCATCCGCGACATCGCGCTCCTTCGTGAAGTACAACGGTTGGTCCACGAGGGAATCAACCTTGCAGGCATCAAGCGCATTTTGGAATTAGAGACTCAGGTAATAGATCTCAATCGCGAGATGGATTATCTCCGCACGCAACTTGCAGGGGCTCCCGCTCGTCGTGATCTAGTGCCGATACGATCGACTTCGCATCTGGTGATCTACAAGAAGGATTAATCCCATTCACTTTCGCGCTGATATCCAAGGCCTTCGTGCCATTGCGGTTCTCGCGGTCGTCTTCTTCCACGCTGGGTTCCCGGTCTCGGGTGGCTTTGCTGGCGTAGATATCTTCTTCGTCATCTCCGGGTTTGTAATCTCTCAGTTAATTCTGCGCGAGTGGGAACGGACCAGTACTTTCTCATTTAAGAATTTCTATCGCCGACGATTTAAGAGACTTGTGCCGGCTCTCTCATTGATGACGAGCATGGTCGCCATCGCATCGGCCTTTTTTCTCTCTTCTGGTGGGTCGCTCCAAAAGGGCATCTATGCGGGAATTGGCGCCACTCTCTTCGTAGCGAACTTCGTGCTCCACTTCTCCACTGGTGGATACTTTGATTTACCAGCAGCGAGTAACCCGATGCTCCATACGTGGTCGCTCTCTATCGAAGAGCAGTTTTACTTCTTCTTCCCGCTGCTTCTAGTAGCCATCATGAGTTACGCCATTCATAAGAAGAAGAGTCCACGTCGAGCACTCTTCCTTGTAGGTGTGCTCGCCGCAATTTCTTTGGGCACAGTGCTACTTGCGCAGTGGGGTGTGGAGATTCGCTTTATTAATCGCGGACAAATACTTTTCTACTCTCCGATCACTAGAGCGTGGGAATTCGCTGCCGGTACCTTGATCGCTATCGCGTTCTCGCAGGGCTATCGCGTTACCCAGGCTCGAATCTTTACCGTGGCCGGTTTTGGTTTGTTGATCTACTCACTCTTCTTCATGAACGAAGGGAGCGCTTGGCCGAGCGCCTTCACGATCGTGCCAGTTCTCGGCACCGCACTTCTCATCCTGGCTGGTGGCGATGGGCAATCCCCAAGCCATAGATTCCTTGGTTCGAAATTGATGCGCAGTATCGGAGATTTCTCCTACTCCTGGTATCTCTGGCATTGGCCCTTCATCGTCTTTGCCCGTTCGATCTCGGATTCCAAGATCACCCTCGCAAGTGCGGTACTCGCATCACTCGTAGTGGCAGCGCTCTCCTACAAATATGTGGAGAATCCGTTTCGCCTCCGCAATGTTTCCGAGAAGAGTGATTGGCGGATGATTCGGGCCGCCATTGCACTTCCCCTGGTGGTTTCAATCGGGGTGCTACTGATTGCTCCACACGTCACGCCAACTTCATCACAAAGCGCAGTGCTCGCAAGCGATGTCATCCCCGAACATCTCGGTCGCACTCTGGGATGTCATGTTGATACACCGCTGAATCAACGACATCCCAAATTATGCACGTGGCCAGGAAGTGGAGCACCCATTTATTTAGTGGGCGATTCGCAAGCCGATGCGCTCTCAGATGGAGTTGTTCTCCTGTCGAAAGGACTCGATCGACCACTCACCATCGCTACTGCGAGCAGTTGCCCACCGATGGTGCTCAGCTTCCGGCTAATAGGCAATGCCAGAGATCGCAGTAACCCCAACAGGTGCGCACTCTTTGCCCAAGGCGCGATTGATTCTCTCAAGAGTGCACCTCATGGAACAGTTCTCTTGGCAATGAGCGATCAATATTGGCGCGAGAGTGATTACTCGCTGGTGGAGGGCGAAAAGAGCATCTCGAGCGCAAGTGATCGAACCTCTGCAGCAGGCAAAGCGCTCACTGCGTTCATCACATCCGTAAAAGAGAGCGGGCATCAAGTGGTGATTATCGGGACAGTTCCGCAATTTAATTACGTGGCCGGCAAACCGAAAGCGGGAGTAGTCGCCTGGAGTCCTAAGACCTGTAGCAATATCAATCTCGTCGCGAATAAATGCGGTCTCTCACTCGCTCTTTCGGATGCGCAAAAAGTACAAGGCGCTTCGTGGGCCATGGAAGCGCAAGTAGCGACCGCAACGGGTGCAACTTTTGTTGATCTACGCAGTGAGCTCTGCCCTGCTGGAACTTGTCAAACATTTGCAAAGAGCCATTGGATTTATCGCGATGCTAACCACATCAGCGTCTGGGAGAGCCAAGCGCTAGCCCCAGTGATTACGAGTGCGCTTAAGAATTAAAGCTTAGCGAGACGTTCAAGTGCCGTGTCTAGTACGGCATTCTTCTTGCAGAATGCAAAGCGCGCATAAGCGGCGCCGCGTTCTGGATGCTCATAAAAGACGTGTGATGGAATCGCTACCACACCGATGGATTTCGGAATCGTTTGGCAAAACTCGTCAGCGGTAGCAAATCCCTTTGATCGCACGTCTACCGTTGCAAAGTAAGTGCCCTTGGGTGGGTGGACTTCAAAACCCAATGATTTAAGGCCAGAAGTGAAGTAATCACGGGAATGTGTCAGAGATTCTCGGAGGTCTCTTAGCCATTGGTCTCCATTATCAAGTGCCTCAGCAAGCGCGTATTGAAATGGACCACCGACCACGAATGTAAGGAATTGTTTTACTGTCTTTGCGGCATCGACTAGCGGCTTTGGACCAGTGATCCAGCCGATCTTCCAGCCGGTGTACGAGAAGAGTTTTCCGGCGGAAGAAATAGTGAGAGTACGTTCGCGCATTCCAGGAAGCGTTGAGATCAAAACATGTTCGCCTTCAAAGGCCATATGCTCATAAACCTCATCGGAAATTACCACGAGGTTATGTTCAATCGCCACATCGGCTAAAGCTTGTAGTTCTTCGCGTGAAGTGACGGCACCGCTTGGATTATGTGGCGTGTTCACCACAATGACTTTGGTGCGTGGAGTAATAGCTTTACGTACTGCATCAATATCGAGCTTGTACTCTGGTGCTTCCATGGTGATCGCGACGAGTTTGCCGCGCGCCATGACTACGGCTGCGCGATATGAATCATAAAAAGGCTCAAAAACAATTACTTCATCATCTGTATCAACTAGACCAATAAGCGCAGCGGTAATTGCTTCGGTGGCACCAGCGGTGATGAGGACTTCAGTCGCAAAATCATTGTCAACTCCATACCAACGTTTTTGATGCCCGACGACAGCTTTGCGCAATTCCAATACGCCGACTCCTGCGGGATATTGATTTCCGCGCCCCTCAGCAATCGCGCGCGTAACCGCATCAGCAATCCAGGAAGGGCCATCCACGTCGGGGAAACCTTGTCCAAGATTGATCGCACCTGTTTCGGTGGCGATGGCGGAGTACTGGGCAAAGACCGTGGTGCCAAGTGGCTTAAGTCGAGGAACTAAACCAGGGATTTCGCGCGAGGACATAGAGGAAGCCTATCTCTGGGGGTGCGCTATAAATCAGTGAGGGCAGAGATCACTTGCCAGCCACGGGCCAGGGCGGCTTTAGCGTGAGTTTCATAATCTGGAGCGGTCGCCAGATAAGCCACCGGTGCATCGGGCCAATCCAACTCACCGACTCTCGGGAAGTCGCCATCGATGAGCAGGTAACCGGCAAGCGGAAGCTTGGAAGCTCGCCTGGCAAAGGCAATAGCGGGCGCTAATGGAGCAAGATCGCCACGGAGGCCAATCCAGAGCACGTCAGGAAAAGTGAGCAAGTCACTGGCGATCTCTGGAACTCGGCGCTCGCCGGCGCACTCCACGAGCACGTGAGCGAGCGGGTGTGGCTCACTTGAGTAGATGCGGACCAGAGCAGGCATGAACGCACTCTAGGCTTATCGGCATGAGCGATCCAAAAAATGCACTCCTCGCGGAGATCAAGTCGAAAGCCATCGTCCATGGAAAGGTCATCCTCTCCAGTGGAAAAGAAGCCAATTACTACGTCGACCTTCGTCGCGTCACACTTGATGCCGTGGCAGCTCCTCTTGTCGGCGAAGTGATGCTCGCACTTACCAGCGAATTGCAATACGACGCCGTTGGTGGACTCACGCTCGGTGCTGATCCCGTTGCAACGGCGATGATGCATGCAGCGGCCGCAAAAGGTAAGCATATCGATTCATTTGTTGTGCGTAAGAGTGAGAAGCAACATGGATTGCAACGTCGCATCGAAGGACCTGATGTTGCCGGTCGTCGAGTGCTTGCAGTGGAAGATACTTCAACAACTGGTGGTTCTGTACTTACTGCAGTGGAAGCACTTCGCGAAGCTGGTGCTGAGGTAGTTGGTGTGGCAGTTATCGTGGAACGTGGCGCAGCCCCAGCCATTAAAGAAGCTGGATTACCTTATTTTGCAGCCTACTCACTCAGTGATTTAGGACTTGATTAAGACTTATTCTTTCGCTCTTTGATGATTCCAAAGAGCAGAGGCAAGATGCTAATCACAATCACGATGGCCACAATCGGTAATAAATACTTGTCGATAGACCCTTTGAGTTTTTCACCAAGCACGTAACCAAGAATGATGACGCTCTCAGTCCAGAGGATTGCGCTCATAACGTTCCACTTGAAGAATGTGGCTTTAGGCATTCCGATCACGCCGGCAATGGGATTGATCAATGTGCGCACTACGGGCACAAATCGCGCAAGTATTAAGGCTTTTGCATATCCGTAACGAGCGAGAAAGTCTTCAGTCTTCTTCACACGATCTTGAGAGAAGATACGACCATCAGGGCGGGCAAAGAGCGGTCGCCCTAACTTCTCGCCAATATTGCGTCCCACTTGAGAACCTACGATGGCGGCAATCGGTGCGCCAATCATGAGCGCCGGCAGACTCAACTGCACTCCCACAGCTTTCATAGCCACTCCTGAGGCAGCGACCCCAGCGACAAAGAGCAGCGAATCACCGGGAAGGACGAGTCCGATCAGCAATCCTGTTTCAGCGAGCAAGACCATGAAGACGCCCACGAGGCCGAGGGTTTCAACGATGGATTGCGCACTCAATGGGTTCACCAGGTCACCTTATCCACAGCGCTCTCGAGAATCCCAAAAAATATACCTGTACCGATATAAAACGCGGTAGAATAGGTCCATGAATACTGGGCAACTCATCAAAGAGGCGCGCGTCGACGCCGGGCTCTCCCAAGTGGAACTAGCCATTCGGGCTCGCACGTCTCAGCCGGCTATTGCGAAGTACGAGAGCGGGGGTGCGTCACCATCGCTGCGAACATTGGATCGAATCTTGCGAGCTGCAGGGGTTCGACTAGAACTGAGCACCACACCCATGCGTTCAAATCCACGGTTTGACGGGGAACTCTTCTCCTCGTTGCAAACCCACCGGATGGAGATTCATCGAATTGTGAAATCGCATGGCGGTGAAAATGTTCGAGTATTCGGTTCAGTTGCGCGCGGCGAAGAATCTGCAAGTAGCGACATCGATCTCCTTATTGATCTCGATGTTGCAGAAAGAGGATCTTTCGCTTTGATGAGTATAGAAGAAGAGCTTAAAGAACTTTTGCAACGCAAGGTTGACGTCGCTCCGACTCATTGGTTAAAGCCACACATCCGCAGGAAAGCGTTGGCGGAGGCGATTAGCCTTTGATTAATTCAGCAGTGCGAGAACGCCTGCTACATTTAGAAGAATCAATATTGACTATTCGTAAGATCGAAATAAGAATTTCGAAAATAGATCTGGACGACGAACTCTATCTTGTTCACTTTCACGCCTTGCTTTATAACCTCATTAAGTTAGGAGAAGCTGTGCGAGCTAAAAGGAATGAGATCAGAACGCGTGCACCCGATATTCCATGGGAAAGAATCATTAATCTGCGTAACCGTTTAACTCAC
>JBAXIG010000049.1:0-12780 GCA_037138535.1 Actinomycetes bacterium | reverse complement strand
TCATCGTCGGCAGTGAGTGCCACGCCAGTCACCATTCCTGATGCCCCAAGTTCGGTAGACCTAGTTCCGATTGATGGTGGCTTCCGGGTTGACTTCACCGCTGCCGGAAATGGTGGATCTGCCATTCTCTTCTATTACTACCGAGTGACAGCCACTGGGAGCACTCCACTTGGCCCATGGCTACGGGCCGCCTGGACAAGCGGTACTACCTTCACGATTGCGGGCCTTACTAACGGGTCGTCTTATGACGTTGATATTCGGGCTGTAAACGCTGTGGGTTTCAGCGAAGCCCTACTGGGACCGTCATCAACACCTGGTGCCAAACCCGCTGCGCCTGCTATTTCAAATGTCATTGCCGGGGATTCCAAGATCTCCATCGTCATCACGCCGGGCAACAACGGTGGGTATGCGATCTCGAAATACTCTTATTCCATCAATGGTGGAACCACCTGGATTACTCCTTCCCCCAACCCACTTACTAATCCGATTGTGGTCACGGGGCTTACTAACGGAACCTCGTATCAAGTTCGAGTTCGCACTTTTAACGAGATAGGCGATTCAGATCCCTCGGCGATCTCAGTTGCCACGCCAGCGACCTCATCTGCTGCGCCGGCGATCACTGCGGTGACGCCTGCTGATGGATCGCTTTCGGTGGCGTTCAACGCGCCAACAAATACTGGTGGTTCAGCAATTACAACTTACGAGTATTCGATTGATGGTGGCACTCTCTGGAAATCGCGCGGAGCAGCGAGTGCAGCCTCTCCATTGGTGATCACTGGCGTTCGTAACGGTGCTGCGTATCCGATCAAGATTCGTGCCATTACCGCCATTGCCCAAGGCGCGGCGAGTGCTACCAC
This sequence comes from Actinomycetes bacterium, assembly GCA_037138535.1. GTDB lineage: Bacteria > Actinomycetota > Actinomycetes > Nanopelagicales > Nanopelagicaceae. The sequence continues at coordinate 11,923 of JBAXIG010000049.1, read as the reverse complement.
GCTGGCGATTCCTCAAGTTCCTGGAGCGGGTAAGCCGACGAATGTGATTGCTACGCCACTCAATGGTGCGGCGTTGGTCTCATGGCGTGCCCCTGAAGGTTGGGTGGGTGACCCTATCGCTTCATATCGTGTCAATGCATCACCTGGAAGTGCTACCTGCACCTGGAGCTCTGGCCCATCTTCGTGCCAAGTAGATGGTCTCACTAATGGTGTTGCTTACTCCTTCTCGGTCACGTCAGTGGGTGCTGCCGGCGATATCGATTTCGCCAACTCGCTTTCAAGTGTGACTCCCCGTGCCGCACCTACTGCACCTCGCGATGTCACCGCACTTCCTGGCGGCGGAGAAGCTGGCCTCTCGTGGAGTGCTCCTACCGATTCCGGCGGAAGTGCGATCACCGATTACCTGATCCAATTCAGCTCTGACTCTGGCACGGTGTGGACCACCTTCGCTCACGACCCATCCACGGATCCCACGCTCACCGTGAGCGGTCTCAATCCTTCGACTCCCTATATCTTTCGAGTCGCTGCCACGAACTCATCTGATACTGGACCGAACTCCACAGCGTCAGCGTCAATTACCACGTACGCCTTAGGTCCAGATCTTGCGCTTACTCCACTTGCCCGTACGGCAGATGGGTTCACCTTCCAACTCACCTTGGTGGGTAATGGAAGCGGTGGCGGAAGTATCGCGGACTACTCGATCACTGCCACTAGCAGTATCACTGGTGGAAGTGTGGTGCGTGATGGCACCACCTTCACTGTGAAGGGATTAACTCCAGGAACAGTTAGCAGTGTTGCACTCTCTGCTGCTCGTTCGGGCTTTGCAACCTCACGCGCTTCAATCAGCGGAACTGCGCTCCTTGCTGGCACAGTCCCCGTGATTACGGGCACCACCAATACTGAAAACGGCTTTACTTTCAACATCACCAATTACGGCGTCTCGGGTACTACTTATACGTACTCGATCAGTGGCCCTGGCTCGGTCGTTGATGATGCAAGTGGCCGAGTTCGCCTCGTTGGTCTCGCCCCGGGAGAGTCCGCAGTACTTACCGTCCGGGCAAACCGCTACGGATACACCACGACTTCGGCCACCGTCGCTGGTTCGGTACTCAAACTTGGTGTGCCGCCAGTCCTCTCGGCTGCTATATCTGCGCGACGCTCCTACTCATTCGTTATTTTGGATTGGGTCGCTGGCGCGCGCTACACCCTCTCTTCAACCGTTGGTGCTACTGCGGTTCTCGAAACAACTACAGCTGGATCTGAAGTTACCGCCAAAGTCACTGTAAGCAATCTTGCCTACGGTGCCTCAGCGCGAACCACGGTCGTAATCCAACGCACCGGGTATTCAGATGCTTCGATGGATGTCGTCGGAACTGCAAATGCGGCAAGTTCTGATGCCACTCTTTCAGCTCTCGCGCTCTCAACTGGTGCCGTTGATGGATTTATCTCCTCAACACCTAACTACACGGTGAATGTGCCTTTCAGTACGACTAGCGTGCAGGTGCGTCCAACCAAAAATGAATTCGACGCTGTCATTCGATACAGCGTTGGTTCTAATACCTTAGCCACGATTGAGAGCGCTGCGCTTTCACCAGGTTTGCCGTTGAACGTCGGAAGTAACACCATCACACTTCAAGTAACTGCAGCTAGTGGTGCGGTAAATACCTACTTGGTTCGTGTTGTCCGTGCTCCGTCCAGTAATGCAACACTTTCAGCGCTCACCACGTCGGCCGGAAGTATCGGGACATTTGCTTCTGACGTCATTTCATACGTCGCCAACGTGAAGTACGACACCGCGACCGTCACAGTCACACCGACGCTCTCAGATTCCAACGCCACTATGCAGATACGGATTAATGGTGGCGTCGCTACCGCTATTAGTAGCGCAGCTACTTCAAGCGCCTTGCCGCTCCAGGTCGGCAATAACTCGATTCAGATCGTGGTGACTGCGCAAGATGGCACCACAATTCAGACCTACACATTGACCGTTGCTCGTGGTGGTCCGACGAAAGCTCAGCTCTCAGGTCTCACCGTCTCTCCTGGCACGATTCTTAACTTCGACCCAGCGACTTTGAACTACGAAGTCAACCTTCCTGCGGGTACTGCCACTATCACCATCACGCCGACGGCAACCGCTGACGCCTTCATCTGGATCAGGGGCGTAAATGTTCTCAGTGGCACAGCAGCTACACCTGTTTCGCTCTCGCCAGGTATCACGACGATTCCTATTCTCGTTACCTCTGGAGATTTGACGGTAACAACGCCTTATCAAGTGCGTGTGACGCTCGATAGCGTGCCTGCCGCGACTGTAGTGAATCGTCGCTCCGTGGGAACTACCAGCGACTTGGTATTTACTACGCAGCCACAGGTAACTGTGGTTGATAGCGCCTCGCAAGTAGTTCTTCTCGGTACATACACAGTACGTGCACGCATCAGTACAGGCGCTGGCGGAACCTTGATCGGCAACACCTCAGCAACCACAACTCGTGGAGTTGCCACCTTTGCTGGCTTAGGTATTCGCGGTACCGCTGGAACGCAATATGTCATCGCTTACGAGGTGGATAACCTCACCGCTGACACCCAGAACGTCACAGTTACTCCAGGATCTGCGACACAACTTGTCCTTGTGCGAAGTGCCGATGGCGCGCAGAACGCAGCCACCTTCGCCACGCAAGCACGCGTATCGATTCAAGATGCTCAAGGAAATGTTGTTACCAGCGCTTCTGATCCGATCACAGTTGCCATCACCGCCGGTGTCGGTGGCACTCTCACGGGCAACGCATCACAAGTCGCTTCAAGCGGCGTCACCACCTTCGCGGGCCTTGGCATGAAGGGTGTCGCGGGTCGCACCTACACGCTTACCTACTCATCTGGTTCGCTCACTCCTCGCACGCAAACGATTGTGGTCACTCCAGGTGCGGCAGTAGATCTCACCTTGACGCGCGCATCCTCTGGTTTAACCTCGGGTGACACTTTCACAGTGCAGCCACAAGTTTCGGTGGTTGACTCGGGTGGAAATACTGTGACGGGAGCGACTGGAACTATCACGATTTCGCTCAGCGGCGCCAATGGCGCAGTACTTGATGGTGTGCGCACGGCTACCATCGAGAGCGGTACTGCCACCTTTGCGGGATTAAAATTGTCGGGTCCAGGAAACCAGGATTACACGCTCTCCTACACGCTCTCTGGCGTGGGTTCAGTCACTGAGATTGTCCGCCTCACTCCTGGCGCGGCGCACCACATCGATCTCACCCGTGCTGCTGTTGGCTTCTACAACGGCGCCGCGTTCACCATACAACCTGAAGTCACGGTTTACGATAAGACGAATAACCCGATCCCCACGTTGAGCGGCGCAGTTGACGCGAGCGTCTCTACCGGCGGAACGCTTGTCGGTTTGAGATCTAATAATCCTGTTGCTGGTATTGCATCCTTTATTAACTTGGGTGTCTCGGGTACTACTGGTGCAACTTATGTAGTCACCTTTACATACGGTTCGCTCGTTGCCGTCACGCAAAACGTCACAGTCAGCGCCGGCGCCTCTCTCACGCCGACCATTGGCGCAATTGCCTCCACGCCGGCTGGCTTTGCCTTCCAGATTGATAACTTCACCAACCTCTTCCGTTGGGACCTTCGCGTCAGTGGGGGCAACTCAGCCGCACAGTTGGCGCTGAGCCCGACAGGTCTGGTTTCTGTGAGCGGCTTAACCGTTGGCTCCAGCGCCTCGGTCTCGTTGGCCACCTCGCGCGCTGGTTACCTCTCGGGAACTGCCACTGTGACTGCCACCGCACTTCGCCCTTCGATTAAGCCAACCTTCGGTTCTATTATTCAAACGACAACTGGCTTTAAAGTTCAGATTAAGAATTACGATTCTTCGTACACCTTCTCTGCATCTGCCAGCAACGGCGCCTTCGCAACGGTCTCTTCTTCCGGCCTTGTTACAGTCACTGGCTTGGTATCTGGTGCCACCAGTATCGCGACGGTGACCTCCTCGCGTACCAACTACGCGGCGGTCTCGGCGCAAATCGCAGGATCTTCATCTGGCTCCGGCGGTAGCGTCCCTACGGATCTCTCAGCGAACCTCGCGAGTGGTAAGACCGTAACCCCTGTCTGCGATGGAGCAACTTCTAGCCTTGAAGGAATTGCAAACGTTAACGATCAACGTTCGTCAACGAAGTTCCTCTGCTTCCTCAGCGCCGACAACACCAACACTTCGTACTCTCGCAACAGTTCCGGTTTGATTTTCTCCGGAATGGATGCTTCGCTCATTACGGGAATTCAATTCACTTCTGGTGACGCTGATGCCTCACGTGACCCTATGGTCTTCTCGCTCTATGGTTGCAACGCAGATAGCAGTGTTTGCCGCACCTTGGTGGCAAACGGTCGCACCGGGCTGAGCGATGCACGTAACGTCACCGCAAACATGCAGAGCTTCCGTAACTCGACTAAATTTCCCACGATCAAGATTCTTTTCGGTTCGCTTCGCAACAGCTGGACCGATGCGATGCAGGTGGCAGAAGTGGCCCTCGTTGGCACCTCCGCCCAGGCAAGTGCGCTCGTGCCAACCTTCGGAGCGATCACTTCTAATGTCGCTGGTTACGACGTTGTGATCAGCAACTTCGATGGCAGCCTTAACTGGAGTGGCACTGGTGACGCCGGCACCGCAGTCTCGGTGGGCAGCGATGGAATCGCCCACGTCAGTGGTGTACGTCCGGGGGAGACCGCAACAGTCTCGATCTCTGCAAGTAGCACTGACCGCGCCACGGGCGCCGCATCAGTGACGGGTGGCTCACTCCTCACCGCTCTTATCCCAGTTCTGGGTAATACCACCGCCACCAGCGATGGATTTACGGCATCCATTACAAATTACTCATCTCTCTTCACGTGGGTAGCGGGCGTCGACACCGGCACCGCCTCGATCACGCCGGTTGATTCAACGACAGCTCTCTTGCGTGTTGCCGGCCAAAGCGGAAGCGGATCCGTTCTCACGAGGGTCACCACCGCTCGGACCGGTTATGCCAGTGGCGTCTCATATATTCGCTCAAGCACTACTTACCCTGGTTTGATGCCGCTCTTTGGTGCTTCAGTTCAATCTCTCGTTGGATTTAGCGTGCAATTGAGCAACTACGATCCGGAATACACCTGGGCCGTCTCGACATCTTCTGGAAGCGCAACAATCTCTAACACAGGCTTAGTAACCGTGAAGGGAATGGCGAGCGGTGCTACTGCAGTCATCAACGTTACGACGGCGCGCACCGGATACTTTGAAGTGCTCGGAAGCACCACTGGTTATGCCGCAGTCGGTACCGCAGTCACCCCACGATTTGGTTTAACAAACTCGAACGCAACTGGCTTCACCGTTCAAATTTCGAACTTTGATACTGGTTTTGCCTGGTCAGGTAAGGGCACAAACGGAGAGACCGTCACGGTCAGCGCAGATGGTGTGGTGACCGTCACTGGCGTGACCTCGCTCCGTACCTCACTCGTCACGATCTCGGCGGGCAAGAGCGGTTATGTCACTGGAACTGCGCAAGTAAGCGCCACGGCCGTTCCGCAACAGACGCAATCTCTTGCTGGTAGCGACGTCTCTATCTCGATTCCGGTAAGTGCTTCGACCTCCGTCTCTGACGTGACGGTTAAGGTCGATATTCCAGTTGATGCAGCGCCAGCTTCAACTGTCTTCACTACGACTGCGCTCGCTACCGATGGCGTTGATGCGGGTCTGCGAACCATCACCATTAAGGCGAGCAACGCCGGCACTCTCATCACTGATTTGAATACGCCAATCTCGATCACCCTGCCGTCGGCATCGATTACTGGTGTTCCGGTGTACTCACCTGATGGCGTGCAGTTGGTCTATATCCCTCAACTCACTTCCCTCCTGCTTCCTGATGGCCAAGTCATGGGGTATTACCGCTTCTCAGATGGATCCATCATTATCATTTCTAGGACGCTCTAATGACTGCTCAGGCAATTCATGCGGGAGCGTGCAGATATCCAGAGCGTCAGGTACGTTTATGACCCTCACTAGTCTCCAATACGTGGAGGGGGTCGATGTCTTCGCAATGCGTGTTCTCGTGATTGAAGATGACTCCTTCACCCGATCGACCTTGGTGGGTGCGTTGGCTCACCTGGGGGTGAACGTCTCTTTTTCCACCGGGAGCGCAGGTGAGGGGCTTGAATTTGTAAAGCAATCCAAGATCGATGTAGCTCTGCTCGATCTAGATCTCGGCGCTGGCCCCACTGGTATTGACGTAGCGCATGCTCTGCGTCGCGACATGCCGGCAGTGGGCATAGTGCTGCTCTCCTCTTTTGCCGACCCGCGCCTCACAGGACGTAACCTGCCGGAGCTACCTCCCGGTGCCATTTATGTAGAGAAGCGCACGATTGGTGACACCTCACTTCTGTTAGAGCTCCTCGCGCAGTCGGTTGCCCCGAGAGGGAAGAGAGGCACTGGAAAGGCCGTTGAAAAGAGTGTTGACCGGCTAACTGATGTGCAAGTAGAGATCATGCGATTTGTGGCGCTTGGATTATCTAATGCTGAAATAGCCAAACGAAGGTTCACCTCCGTGAAGGCCGCAGAGAACTCTATAAGTCGACTGGCTAAGCAACTCGGTTTTGCCAGTGACCCTGAACAGAATCAACGCGTTTTGATCACCCGTGAGTACGTACGTCGTACCGGTGGTTCAAATGCCCGAGGTTAGTACCTCTCGACTACGTCTCTCTAGATACGTTACGGGCAAATGGGCCATTTCGCTCGGGCTCTTTCCACTCTTTGCCCTCTGTGCTTACTACCCGTCATTGGTGCTTGAACCTACCTTTAGCGATTCGTCTGAGTATCGAATGGCTTGGTTCCAAATAGCGATCTTCGGATATCTCGCCGTTTTTCTTGTCTGGTGGACCTTCAAACTTCTCCTTGGAAACACCGAGGAGCGCAATCTCAAGGTCTGGCATTCATTCGTCATTAGTGGGTTGGGTGGCATTAGTCAGGGGCTCACGATTGCGCTGCTCATGAATGCATATGGCATTCCTGATCAAGTGGGTCTTATAAGTCGAATGATTTCCGGATTCATTATTCTTATTTTCTGGTTACCACTGAGCTCGGTTCTCGCCGCCAACCTCTACGACTACGGACAATTTCGGGCCGATGCACTACGCGAGCTCGCAACGCTGGAACGTGTGCGGCTACAGTTGACTGGCCTTGCCCAAGAGATCCGCAGCTCCGTTGAGCGTGATCTTCAAACTTATTTAACTATTTCTACGCTGGAGGCTCGACGCCAATACGACATTGAGGTCAACAACATTTCCGGTGAGTCAACGCGACTTCCGGGAATTCTCCGGGGGACTGCCCAGAAGGAGGTGCGTCAACTTGTCGCAGACCTGATGGGCGAGTTAAAAACCACTTCTCAGAAAAGTGAAGTCGAGTTGCAAATCCGTCGGAGGCCTTTCCTCTCCATGCTCGGAGTGACGCTCACAAGTGCCTATCCCTTTCCGGCAATTGTCGTCTTGATCACGCTCACTACGCTCGTGCCGATCGAGTTGAGAAACGATCCCTTTGATAAGGCAGGGATGGTTTCCCTTATCTTGGCTCTCACCCTTTCAATTCTGCATTCAATCTCATACGTCATCTGGAAATTACGAAAGAGTTGGGGACCGTTCTTATACTTCGCGGCTGTCGGACTATCTCAGATGTTGTCTAACGGATTAGTTAATCGCTTTTATCCAGAGGGCGTTGGTTTGGGCATGAAGCGCTGGTATGCAGCTATTGGTGGGTATCAATCTTTAACTTTAGCCGTGGTTGGAGTAGGTATCCTCGTTCCGCTTTGCGCGACAGTATTGATTTCGCGCGACGATGCGAGGAGAGCATTCGAGCGAGAATTTGAGTCAGAGATTGTTCGACAGAAATTTATTGATACCGAAGTCTCGATCTTCACGCGTAAGTGGGCACAGAAAGTTCACGGAACTCTTCAGAGTCAATTAACGGCGGCCGCCCTTACGATCGAGAAGGCTTCTTCCTCTGGCGATATGAACGCGCTTGCCTCCGCCATCTCAGAAGCTCGAATACTGCTAGAAGCGCCCGTCGTGGTGGAATCTGATGAAGGAGCGCCCCCGCGCTCTCTCGAGGAGGAGATTTCCTCCCGGTGCGCCCTCTGGGAAGCGCTCATCCACGTTACCCATCACGTGAATTTTCAGGACGTCTCCATCACTGCGCGGATTCAGAGCGCCATAGGAGATGTTGTTGAGGAGGCCATCAGTAACGCCGTTCGCCACGGCGGCGCCACCTCCATCACCATCACCGGCGGTCAAATCAACTCGAATGAACTCACTCTCTCCGTCCGCGACAACGGCGCTTTCACCATCCCCGCCCCCCGCGGCTTCGGATCGGAAGTCTTTGATCGCCTAGCGGGAGATTCCTGGAGTCTTACGCGCGAAGGCGAAGAAACCGTTCTTCTCCTGAGGTTTCCAAATCCTGTTTGACCGCGCAAATGTCCGGAAATGAATTCGTTTCACCCTCCTCTGACATACAGTTCGGTGTAAGTTCATTGCAGTCGAGGATTAGGCAATGGGAGGGTTCTTGCCCATCGGAAAAGATGAAGGGGAGGTTAATCCTCTCCAGAAGTATGCTGACGCGTGGGATAACCCTGTGCCCATTATCCCGCCAGTTATTACTCGAGAGATGGCGCAGTACATCATTACTAGTCTGGATATTCTAGAAATTTGGGAAGAAACGCATCCGGGTAATGTCGAAATTGTAATGCACAGAGACATCGCTTCCAAAATGGTAGACATCATGATGTATAGCAAAGAAGAAGAGTAGCCATCGTGTTGTCGCAGGCTCTCCTCAATTCTCTCTACAACATGGCCATCGCTGATGCCAAGGGGAAGAAGTCTGAGGCGCGTAGATCGGTGTACATCATCGAAGTCCGCTCGATTGATCCGAACTGCACCTTTGACGTCTATGTGGGAAGCACTTGGCATTCTGTGAAGTATCGGTTTGAGCAACATCGTGAAGGGGGAAGTAAAGCTGCACAGATTTTTCGGAATCGAGCTAAACCGGGTGGCCTCAGGTGGGATCTCATGGAAGGGTTTCCAAAGTTCCACAACAAGGACGCAGTAGAACGTGCTGAGAAACGAGTCGCTGATTACCTTGCGCGGAAGGGTTACAAAGTAAATTGCAATATGCTCACCAAGAAGAAGCCAAAGGATCGAAATGAGTGAGAAGAGCTGTGAACATGATTTTCTCTTAGGTCAGTGTTCAATCTGTAAAGAGCCGCCGATTGGCATCAACGCCACAGTCTACACAACCAAAGGTGGACAAGTTTTTCATAACCGCCACGATTGTGAATATCTACAAGCTGGTCAAGAATTTGCAGCATCAAAAGGATTTGATAATCACATGGCGAATCCCACGAGTTGGCACAGCGTGATAGAGGTCTATCCACCTTGTGAAGGATGTTGCGCTTCTTACCACCTGGTTGCAGATCGAAAAAGAGTTGAGCGTGCTCTCATGGAAATGATGTTCGAACCCGAGTAGTCGCTATTGCGCCTTGATCCCTCTGAGGATCTTACGAGTTGATAAAGACGTAGCGACCAGTGAGCCACTCGTTCTTTGCCACAGTAGAAGTTGCGGCTATCCCGGCGTACGTTGCATCGAATGAAGATTTCCGGTTGACCAACCAGAGTCCGGAAATAGATGCAGTTGCATTCGATGTTCCCACCATGAACTTCGTGCTGCCGTCCAAGTTGGTGACAAACCAACGACCGTTTGCATAGAAATCGGTGTCCGGAGACCCGTTGCTATAGCGGGCGATATACGGAGTCGCTGCCGGATCCCATGCGAAGGCTTCCATTCCGCCCCAAGGATTATCCGTGGCACCCACCGAAACCACATCGGGTAGGCATGCGGGGGAGAAGATGGCACTTCGATTGCTGTTATTTCCGGTCGCTGAGATTACAGGCACTTGAGCGGCCTTCAAAGTAGCAACTTGAGCAGCCATGCCGGCGGGGACTTTGCAATTATCGAAGACCTTCCCTTGAGAAATGCTCACTACCGTGATGTTGTACTTCACGCGGTTAGCAATCACCCAGTCAAGCCCCTGCTTCACGGCATCTAGTGAATAGATATATGGATTGCCCAAATCGGTGAGCCCAACTATGCGCACCATCACTATCTTCGCACTGGGTGCCACCTTGTGAACGATCGAGAGCATCTGGGTCCCATGACTCATTGAGGCGTTGATCTTGGTAATCGGTAGTGCGGATGCCCCCACACCTTCCATGCTCCTCTTTCCGTTTGGGCAGGTCGCGTACTCGACGAAGCACGCCTCTGCTACGAGAGAGTCTTTGAAGAGTGCCGGGTTTGTTCCGGTATCAATGACAGCAATGCTCGGTGGCACATCTGCGTGAACCGGCACTAGCGCTACGCCGGATACCAACGTGGTGACTAACAGGCCACCGACCCACAGTGAGCGAAATCTACTCTTGAACATTATTCCTCTTCTCTAAGTAGTTAACGGCTTCCTTTGCACCCTGGGACGCGAAGAATTCGATCTTCTCGAAGGTTGCTTCGTTTTGCAAGAGCCCGAGTGATCCATCGCACTTAGCACAGCGCACTTTCGAGATCATGTCGGTCTCTACATCAAATACTGCATCAGCTCCGAGACCTTTCCATCCCCATTCTGTATTGCACGCATAGTTCTCTTCTTTCCAATTTTGCCAGACGCTATAAATCTTTCTTGGTTCGGTACTCATGGTGCTCCTTTCGTTAACGCTCACTATCACGAGCGACATCTATTGGTGGCTCTGGAAGGTGGTCACTGCATGCGCGTGCATCGCGCGAAGCAGATCTACCTCCTCGTAGTAACTCGAATAACTCATCCATCCGCAGAGACACGTTGCTTGGTAGAGATCACGTCCCAATTCCACTACGACATTCATATGAACGAGGTCGGTACTCGCGCTCATGAAAGGTGTCCTTCGTGCTCCAGCACCCATTCAGTCGCGTCGTTAAAGGTGAGCTCTTCCAAGTAAAGCCGACATCTCTGACAGAAGACTTGCCACGTGCGAATCCGTTGAGCCTCGTGCCACGTAAACCCGGTGATGAAAGCGGCCGTGAATCCGTCACCTTCCGGCATTCGTACATGACCGGATATGAGTTGAATCGGCTCAAGGCCTTGTTGCACTTCTATCGTCTTCAGCAAAGAGTTTTGAACAGAGAGCCCGCAGGTGCAGTGAGTCTCCTCGTTGCCGGAGGTCATATAACGGTAGTGATACCGCTCATCTTGGTGTCTCTGTAGGCGGCGGTAGTGGTTAAACGCTTGCCACCGTGGATACCTCTGGGCTCCCCTTGCTTCCTCGTAGGTGGCTTGATGCGATTTGAGTATTTCGTCAGTGACTATTCGACTTTCGTATCTAATTTGAGACATGACTATTAACGGTCCTATCTGGACCCACTTGCTCGGGTCCCGCGCTTCCGGAGCCGACTGTCGACTCCAGCGGGTCGTCCCTCAAGGCCACCGTTTCCGTATGTTTCTCTATCGCATACGTGCGGTTGAGCGGTTGACGCCGAGCAAGCTTGAGGACTTAACGCTCGGACTCTTGACCTAATTAAAGACTACACCTACCCACTGACATTGTCGTGGCGCCAGGCCAGCTGAACGTCAGGGGAGGAAGTATCTTGTCGCTATGAGTAAGAAAAGTTGTCCAGGATGCGCCTCGACTTCTGGTTTGCGATCCATTTTCTACGGCATGCCTTCAACTGAGCCAGACCCAGCTATCTATGTACTTGGGGGATGCGATTTTGAGGATGATTCACCCCACAAGGAATGCATGGAGTGCGGGTGGAAGGGCTAATCAAATTAGTTAAGGAGAGTGAAAGCGGAAGCAATGATTGACGCTTTTGCTTCAAGCGTAAGGTTCTCCGGAG
>JBAXIG010000048.1:0-13019 GCA_037138535.1 Actinomycetes bacterium | reverse complement strand
GGCATTGCGCTCTTCTTCTCCGGATTTGCGATCTCGCCTGTTCTCATCGCTGGCATCTCTGTGGTGGAAAAGCTCGTCCCTGAAACCCAGATGACCGAGGCAATTGCGATTGTGAGCATGGGCTTTCCCATCGGTAGCTCTGCCGGAGTTTTCATCAGCGGACAATTCCTCGATCGCCATACAGCCCACTTGGGGCTCTGGCTTCCACTAGGTTTCTTAGCGACCGCCGTGCTGATTTCACTCCTGCGCTTCGCCTCCTGGCGCACGATCCTGCAGGCATCTCGACTCTAACTGACCCCCAAATGCCGGGCTTCAAGCTCTCGCTATCGCTAGAGTGTGGGCGTGACCAACCCATCCCAGCCGCTGCGCGTCGTCGGTCGTAATCAAGAAGGCACTCTGCTCTTCGTTGTTGACCGCGCCGGCAATCGCTTTGAATTGCCCATCGACACTACTTTGAAATCTGCGCTGGGAAATAGTGTGAGTACGCCCAGTAGCGCGACTCCGGACACCAGCCCGGCTGCCAAGCCAGCCGCCCACCTCCGACTTGCTACCTTGACCGAACTCCCCACTCCACGAGAAATACAAACTCTCGTGCGTGGTGGTGCATCGATCGCAGAAATTGCTGAGCGATCCGGTCTCTCAGAAGAAAAAATCGATCGCTACGCCGGTGCAATTCTTCGTGAACGTTTTCATATTGCACAGCAAGCACTCGGAACCGTGATTCGCCGAGGATCGAGTGAAGGCGCTGAACTTGGCAGTGTCGTAGCTGCCCGGCTCACCACTCGGGGCGTCGCCAAAGATGACATGGAGTGGGATTCCTGGAGACGCGATGACGGGAAGTGGACCATCGTGCTCACCTACCCTTCAAGTGGCGGCATACAACACGCACACTGGGTACTCGATAACGTCCGCCGCACTCTTACTGCAGAAGATGAGAGCGCACGTTGGCTCACCGGCGACGAGCGCCCATCGGCAGAGAAAATTGCCACTCGCCTTGAAGAGATCGCACCTCAACTACCCATCGCAAAAGAACCGCTCCCTGAACGCCCAGTGATTGAAATTGCTCGCCTCACTGCTGTGCGTGATGCCGAACCAGCGATGGAAGATCTGGAGATAGAAGAGGAAGCGCGACCAGAGCCTCGCAAAGAGGGCGGTCGTGGGCGTGCACACGTTCCTGCATGGGATGAAATCATGTTCGGCACGAAGAAAGATGCCGATCCTTTCGAATAAGCACGCCTGGTTATTGAGTGAAGCAGTTCAAGAAAGTAGTACAGAAATAAGCGGTACATAGACTTCTTCATCAGTAAGCGCTCCATGGTGGCCCACCATCGCATCTTCGAAGCGCACTCGACTTTCGTCAATAAGGATCGCGTGGTCTCGTGGAATAGCGATGACATCCCCGAGCCGCCGGAGGGATCTTTCGTTCACTTCGCCGCCAAAGAGGCCAGCCCCCACTGCTTCATCCTTGGTGAAAATATCTGCTTTGCCCCCGAGAATTAGTCGCCATCTGAGAGCTACGTCCGAGGCGCTGCCCTCTCGCACATAGATATGTCTGGCGCGCGGCTCGCCCCCGATCAAAGTCACATCAAGGGAGAGTTCGTTTTCGATGACAATCTTTTCTCCCACATTCGTCATGCCATGATCGGCGGTCACCCACAGTCGAGCGCCCTTTGGTAACGCCTTACAAAGGTGACCTACTAGCCGATCGATCGAGACCAGGGCATCTCGCCATTGCTGCGATCCGACACCATGAGCATGTCCAGCAGCATCGAGGTCATTGAGGTACACGTAAGAAAAACTTCTTGAGCGTGCTAGCGACTTAGCACTTTCGCGTACCAACTCCTCGTGAGTCTCTGCAGCAAGATATGTTCCTCCACGCAAACTCGCTTCAGTAAAGCCACTACCTGCATAACGTTTTGAAGCAACGTGATGCACTGAAATCCCTGCGGCTACCGCTCGTTCAAAGAGCGTCGACTCAGGTTGCCAGAAGAGTGGATCAACTCGGTCATCCCATTTCAATGGATTCAGCAAACGTCCAGGATCACCACTATCGGGCACACGTACGGTATATCCGAGCATCGCATGCAACCCAGGTAACAACCCAGTACCAATTGATGTAAGGCTTGTTACCGTGGTCGAAGGAAATCCAACACGCAGTTCTGCTGGCTCTTGCATCAATTGCGAAAGGTGTGGAGTCTCCTCGGGATAATCACGAAGTTGCCTTGAGCCCAAACCATCAACCAGCAGAAAACACTCACGCCCACCGAGGGAACTCTCGACCTCGAGTGGGTTGGCACCCCCAAGTCCAAGGGAGGCGAAGATGCTGGGTGTGAGGTCAGCGAGTGAACCACTCACAATTATTGCGTCACCTGAATGGACCGAGCGAAAGCGAGCAATGCACGAACACTCTCTTCACCTTCTGCAAGACGAGACGCACGCAATTGAATGTCTTCAGCCGTGATCACTCCCGAATAGCCGTGATCTCCGTCGCAATCTACGTTTCCGCAATCATTGCTCTCAAGCTCTATGCGAGAAATTCCACCCCAACCAATTCCGACTAATACCTCAGAAAGCTTTCCACTGGGATCCGCTGAACGGGTGATCATCAGCGAACGGATCTGATTGCGTGCAACACTTTCACTTGTCGCAGTAACGACCGTTTTGCCATCCACCTCTTCATCGTCTACATGAACTACGATTAGATTCGCATGTGTAACGATTGCGACAGTGACATGGCGACGCACCTCATGGGAATCAAAGGTGGTCTCCTGGGCCACAAAGTGCGTGAGCGGCGTATCTGAACCAAGTGCGTCAGAGACTGCTTCTGCCACCAATGTCGGGTGGTAGCCAGTGGCGTTGATGGCCTCTTCGATTTCGCGGGCTGAGATCATTCGGTCATCTTGCCACGCTCTTGGTCCGGAGTCAGGATTGAGTGGAGCCTGAAAGCCAAGAAAGAAGCAAAGAGGGAGCCCAAGACCACCACAACTACCCAAGAAAAGCCCTGCCCCGTGCCGATAAGGAGACCGGCTACTCCGGGGCCAAGAATTAAGGAGCTCTGCCAGGCACCAGAGAAGAGCGCGTTATATCTTCCACGCATTTCATCAGGTGCCAAATCATTAACTAATGCCGGCGCTACCGGCGACCAGATCATTTCCCCTACAGCAAATATCACTTGAGCCAAGATGAGCACCAGTACTGTGGGCCACCATTTGGCACTCCCAACGACAACCCAAGAGAGCGCCCACAATGAAGTCGCCAGCATAAGTGCGCGCGAACGGCGGCAATTGCGTACCCACTTCACGAACCGCATTTGCATCAAGGCAATAATGAACGTATTTGCCGCGTATGCCCAAGCCAAACTTCCTGGAGAGAGCTTCGCTACATATATCGAGTAACTCGAGAAGCCCGCTTCCAATTGGCTGTATCCAAAGAGAATGGCGATGAAGGCTACGATCCAAATACGTACCAGTCGTTTATCCTTCAATACCTGTCGCCAGCTGCCTTCCGCACTCTTTTGCCGCTCTGCTTCTGTCCGCTCTGGTGTTTTGAGATTAAAAATTAGTAAGAGGAAAATCAAGAAACTAATACCGTCAGCGATGTAGAGAATATGAAAAGCCCGCTCAGTCGGCGCGGAAATAATAAGAGCAGCCGCTACTCCACCAATTCCAAATCCGAGATTAAGAAATGTAAACTGCAACCCAAATGAGCGTTCGCGGTCAGGCGAGAGTTGGGCTAGCAAAGATCCTTGAGCTGGCCATAGAGTGCCTTGAGAGATTGCACAAATTGTGACTACTCCAAGCACTTGCCATGAACTATGCGCAAAACCCAAGAGGGAAAATCCAAGTGCTCCAAGAACTAGCGAGATTCGAAGCATCACAACGGCGCCAAATTTATCGACCGCCGTACCCACTAACGGTGATAAGAGAATCTGAGAAACGCCCATCCACGAAAGTAAGAGCCCAGCTTGAGAGATCGAGAAGCCGCGTACTGAGTGGAGGTAGACCACAAAGAAAGGGAGCACCAACCCGTTACCAATGGCTGAAAGGGCAATAGCGCCAATCAGCCGGCGGATGGGAGTGATCGTTAACAACTCAACGCCTCCGTCCCGTTTCCACCTTGTACAACTTCCTGCAACGCCCGGCTAGAGTACCAGCGTGAATTCATTCAATTTCTCTGACGAAGTAAAGCGGGCTCGCAAGAATGGAGCTCCTATTGTGGCCCTCGAGTCAACAATTATCAGTCATGGCCTTCCCCGCCCCAAAAATCTTGAAATTGCAAAAGAAATCGAGAATACCGTCCGCGGCATTGGTGCAGTTCCAGCTACGATCGCGATGCTTAACGGAGTAGTTCATGTGGGTCTCGAAGAGGCTGAACTACTCGAGATTGCCACTAGTGATGCTGTAACGAAAGCATCCGTAAGAGACTTAGCAATACTTGCACAACAGAAGCGTCATGCGGCAACGACCGTAGCTGCCACATCTCACATCTCTCAGCAAGCCGGCATTTCAATCTTTGCTACCGGCGGTCTTGGTGGAGTACATCGCGGCGCACGAGATACGTGGGACGAGTCAGCAGACCTTTACACTCTCGCCCGCACAGATATCACTGTGGTGTGCGCTGGTGTCAAGTCGATTCTCGATGTTGCTGCCACATTAGAACGAATTGAGTCTTTAAGTATTGGGTTAGTCGGGTACCGCACCCACAAGTTCCCTGGATTCTATCTTCGCGAAAGCGGATTCATCCTTGAGTATCAAGTTGCGAGCGCTAAAGACTTGGCCCAAATGATCCGCGCTCGAAAGAAATTAGGCACAGAGAACGCCGCACTCTTGGTTGCAAACCCCATCGAACGCGAAGTTCCACGCGATATCCACGATCGAGTTCTGGCTTCTGGACTTGCACTGGCGGAAGAGCAAGGGATTTCCGGTAAGTACGTCACGCCATTTTTGCTTGACTACTTCCATCACAACTCAGATGGTGAGTCGCTTCGGGCAAATATTGAGATCATTTTGTCGAATGCTGCCCTTGCTGCAGAGATAGCAGTAGCACTCAAGAATTTAGAGGAGTAGCCCATGACCATCTATCTCTTCGGAGAGATGATGCTCGACGTTGTCGCAGTGACCGACGAGGATCATGTCGCCTTTGGCAGCGACACATTGTCGAAGAACGAGTTCCATGGCGGGGGAAGCGCAGCCAACACCGCATCATGGCTCGGCGCGTTGCGCGCTGCCCCGGTCTTCATCGGCACATGTGGCCGAGATCCTGAGGGTGACCGTCTCATTGCCGAACTTGAAAATGGCGGAGTACGCACCATCGTCGGCCGTAGCGAAATCGAAACTGGCTCCGTGGTTTCCATCGTTTCGCGAGGAGGCCAACGGAGTATGTTTCCCTACAAAGGTGCCAACGTAGATATCAAAGCTGACCTACTTCCCGCCCTCTCCCCCACTGACACTCTCTACATCGCCGCCTACTCGCTCTTCGCTGAAGGAAGTCGCAGCGAGACGCTTAAAGCGCTCTCGCTGGCACGAGCTGCTAGCGCTACTACCGCAATCGATGCAGCATCGAGCGCCCTCATTCGGAAATTTGGCATCTCAGAATTTCTCAGCTGGATCAAAGGCTGCGACATTCTCTTCCTCAACAGAGATGAAGCCGAGGTCATCACCGAGAGCACCGACTTGCACGTTGCTGCCACACAACTGGTGCAATACGCGAATTATGTGGTGATCAAGGATGGTGCTCAAGGCTCCTTCGTTCTTCACGAGGGTCGCGTCCACCACCAAGAGGCGCTCCCCGCCAATGTGATGGACACCACGGGAGCCGGAGATGCCTATGCCGCTGGGTTCTTAGCTCATTGGTCTCCTACACCCGACCTGGAAGCCTCTCTGCGAACCGGTGCTGAGGTCGCCTCCCGAGCCATTTCTCAAGTAGGCGCGCGCCCTCCCCGAAGTTGAGCTCGCTCTTGGTGAGAATGGGGCCATGAAAAACGAAATCGGCCATGTTGTTGATATTGATGTAGCGGCCGAGATGCAGGGCTCCTTCCTGGAGTACGCATACTCCGTTATTTACTCCCGCGCTCTGCCCGATGCTCGTGACGGTCTCAAGCCTGTGCAACGACGAATTCTCTATCAGATGGCAGAGATGGGGTTGCGCCCCGAGAAAGGTCACGTAAAGAGCGCTCGAGTGGTCGGCGAGGTGATGGGAAAGCTCCACCCACATGGCGATAGCGCTATCTACGACGCGATGGTCCGCATGGCACAAGACTTCTCCATGAGAATGACCTTGATCGATGGGCACGGAAACTTCGGCTCCTTGGACTCCGGCCCTGCAGCCATGCGTTACTCGGAGGCTCGTCTCGCGGCATCTGCGATGGCCATCGTCGCAGAGTGCGATGAGGACACCGTAGATTTTGGCTCCAACTATGACGGCCAATTAAAAGAGCCCATCGTCTTGCCAGCGGCTTTTCCCAATCTCTTAGTTAATGGAGCTACTGGGATTGCCGTGGGTATGGCCACGAACATGGCACCACATAATCTTGGCGAGGTTGTGGCCGCAACGCGCCATCTCATCGCCCATCCGAAATCTACTGTCGATGAACTCATGGAATTCATGCCAGGGCCTGACTTCCCGTGCGGTGGAAAGATCATCGGACTGGATGGGATCCGCGAAGCTTATGAAACGGGGCGCGGCTCTTTTCGTACGCGCGCGACTGCCCGCATTGAGAATGTCACTCCTAAGCGGCGCGGCATCGTCGTCACCGAACTTCCCTACCTTGTCGGCCCCGAGAAGATCGTGGAAAAAATCGCGGACCTCGTTAAGTCAAAAAAGATACTTGGTATCTCAGATGTGATAGATCTGACCGATGGTCAGAACGGCACACGAGTCGTCATTGAAATAAAAAATGGTTTCAATGCCGAGGCCGTCCTTGAAGAGCTCTACCGCCTTACGCCGATGGAAGAGTCCTTTGCTATTAATGCAGTAGCTCTTGTCAACGGTAAACCGCAGACTCTGGGTATCAAGCAACTTCTTGAGGTCTATATCGAGCACCGACTTGAGGTCATTCGCCGGCGAAGCACTTATCGCCGCAACAGAGCCGCTGATCGCCTTCACCTTGTAGAGGGATTATTAGTCGCAATTCTTGACATCGACGAAGTCATTCAAGTGATTCGTGCTAGCGACGACACCGCGGCAGCGCGCGCACGATTAATGACCGTCTTCGAACTCTCTGAGATTCAAACTAATTACATCTTGGAAATGCCACTCCGTCGCCTCACGAAATTCTCGCGCATCGAACTTGAATCAGAACAAGTAGATCTCAATGAGACAATTGCTACCTTGCAAGAACTCCTAGACGATGAGAAAAAACTTCGAAAGGCAGTCTCGGGAGAACTTGAAGAAGCCGCCAAGACCTTTGCCACTCCAAGGCGCACCATTCTCCTTGAATCTCAAGGCGTGCGGCCTGCAGCCATGCAGATGGAGGTGAGTGATGACCCTTGCCGCATTGTGCTCTCCTCGACTGGGCTTATTGCGCGCACTCCTGATGCCGAACCACTCTCAGATCGAATTTGGGGCGCGCAACGCTCGCGTCATGACCTCATCATCGATGAGATGGAGACGACAGCTCTGGGCGAATACGGATTAATCACGTCGCACGGACGTCTCCATCGATTGAAATCTATCGACTTGCCTACGATTCCATCCCGCTCTACTTCACTGGCAGGTGGTGCGCCACTTGCTGAGATTATTCGCCTCGAAAAGGGCGAACGCGTGTTGTCCTTAACAACGCTCTCTGAAGAAGGCGAAGGAATTGCACTCGCTACCGCCCAAGGCGTCATCAAACGCGTGCAACCAGAACTTCTCACCAACAAAGACGTCTGGGAGATCATCTCACTCAAAGATGGGGATGAAGTTGTGGGTGCTCGCCAACTTGTCACCGGCAAAGAAGAGTTCTTCTTCGTGACAACCGGTGCTCAACTCTTACACTTCCCGGCTTCTCTTGTTCGCCCACAAGGAAGAAATGCCGGCGGCATGGCGGGCATTTCACTCAGCGGAAACGACAAGGTCTGCTACTTCGAAGCGCTCACTCCAGGGAAGAACACCATTGTGGCTACCATCGCGTCATCATCCGTGGCACTTCCAGGAACTTCTGGTTCGCTCAAACTCTCTGCCCTCTCCGAGTTCCCAGGGAAAGGCCGCGCTACTGGCGGAGTACGTTGCCAGAAATTCCTTAAGGGCGAAGATGAGATTGCAGTTGCTTGGGTAGGCAACACACCGATGCGCGCTGGCGCTGCTAATGGCGCACCGATCGAGTGCGATCTTCCGTTGTCAAAGCGCGATGCGAGTGGGGTAGCACTCCCCGGCCCTATCGCTGGCTTTGCAGGACCTCGATAGGGAACTCCGTGATCTCCGCTACGCCATGTTCGGCTACCCACGAGTCGCTTTCCGCGACGGCTCCCACGACCGCCTGCTGGGTAGCCATTGAGCAACCAGGTCCGTGGCAATCGAAAGCGCTAGAACCGGGTGGCTCACGGTTGCCTGAAGAAGTAGCTCGAGCACTCTGCGCGTGGTCGGAAGACCTGGACTTGAAGGTATTGCTGATTCGTTCGCGCCATCGTCACGCAATTCACCGCGCGGGTCAGACTCGGCGTGTGTATGTCGCCCCACTACGTTCACGGCCTGGCGCTCTCTTCCGACTCGACGTGGAAGATATCCAAGAAGTCATCAACTTTGATCCAATCAATTTGATTGCTGGCGATTTCGATGCGCCGATTCATCCAGCACATGTTGATCTGGTCTGCACCAATGGCAAGCGTGATATCTGTTGCGCACAGCTTGGCAGACCACTACTTGAGCAATTAGAAGCGGCTGGCCGAGAAGTATGGGAGACGACACATATCGGTGGTCATCGCTTCGGGCCTGTGCATCTCACCCTGCCTCACGGACGAATATGGGGACGTGATGGAGAACTACGAGGTTCCACACACCTTTCTCGAGTCGAGCAGGCCCTGGAGTCCTACTATTTCATGACAGGCATCGACCTGCAGGGTGCCCAATATGTGCAGTCACAGATCTCTGAAGATAGTTGGCAAGTTTGCGCCACGCTCAATGGCAAAGATTATTCCGAAGTCATAGAGCGAAGTGAACGAGGACTTTCAATGGAATCTTGCAATAAAGAGGCAGTAATAGGTGACATTTTTAAGGTTAAAAACTCCTAAGCGTCGATGCGCTCACGATCGATCTCGGCAGCGCTTTCGATGATGAACTCTTTACGTGGAGCAACATCGTTACCCATGAGCAATTCAAATACTTTCTCAGCAGCTTCTACATCGTTGCCTGTGATGCGACGTAGGGTTCGATGACTCGAATCCATAGTAGTTTCGCGAAGTTGGTCTGAGTCCATCTCTCCCAAGCCCTTGTACCGTTGAATCGGCTCTTTCCACCGCTTATTCTTCTTATCGAGATCAGCAAGAGTCTTTCGCATCTCGGCATCGGAGTACGTATAGATGTACTCACCTTTCTTGCCACCTATCACTTCAATGCGATGCAGCGGAGGTACGGCAGCAAAGACTCGTCCATCATCGAGCAAGGGACGCATGTAACGATGGATCAACG
Source organism: Actinomycetes bacterium (assembly GCA_037138535.1). Classification (GTDB taxonomy): domain Bacteria; phylum Actinomycetota; class Actinomycetes; order Nanopelagicales; family Nanopelagicaceae. The sequence continues at coordinate 3,413 of JBAXIG010000048.1, read as the reverse complement.
TCAACAGCAGGCATCGAATATGCGCCCCGTCGACGTCTGCGTCAGACATCAAAATGATGCGGCCATATCGCACCGCATCGAGGTCAAACGATCGCCCAGAACCAGCACCAATGACTTGGATGATCGAGGCGCACTCCGAATTCTTCAACATATCTCCGAGCGAAGCTTTCTGGACGTTCAAAATCTTTCCCCGGATCGGAAGGATGGCTTGCACTTCGGAGTTACGCGCCTGCTTTGCGGTACCAAGTGCGCTATCGCCCTCAACGATAAAGAGTTCGGTGCGTAGCACATCGTCACTGCGACAATCGGAGAGCTTCGCTGGAAGACTGGAACTCTCAAGTGCTGTTTTACGACGTTGCAACTCTTTGTGCGCCCGCGCCGCCACACGTGTACGGGCAGCATTGGCAACCTTTTCTAGGATCATTCGAGCCGCAGCTTTTTCATTGCGCTTACTGCTATTGAAGAAGTGTTTCAACTGAGTCGAAACTACATGCGAGACAATTCGAGTCACTGCATTCGTTCCTAGAACTTCCTTAGTCTGGCCTTCGAATTGTGGCTCCGCCAAGCGAACCGTGATAACGCCTGTGAGGCCTTCGAGCACATCATCTTTGATGACGTCTGGCTCGCTAGTCTTGAGCAGTTTCGCAGCTCGTAACGCTTCATTAAAGGACTTGGTTACCGATCTTTCAAAACCAGTGACGTGCGTGCCGCCTTTGGGGGTAGCAATGATGTTTACAAATGATTTGACCACAGTTTCGTATTCATTGCCCCAACGAAGCGCGATATCTACTACTACATCGCGGTCAACATCAGTGGTGACCATGTGACCCTGATCGTCAAGCACGGGAACGCTCTCTGTGAAGTGGCCATTGCCATGGATGCGAATGGGATCACAGAGCGAAGAATCTGGGGCTAAGAACTCGCAAAATTCCGCAATTCCCCCCGTAGAATGGAAACGTTCAACGGTTCTGTCTTTGCGCTCATCACGCACTTCAATGGCGAGTCCTGGAATGAGGAATGTGGTTTGCCTGGCACGATCGTAAATTTCAGAAAGCTCTAGTGAGGCTTCCTTGATAAAAATCTGTCGATCACTCCACCACCGAATGCGAGTTCCGGTAATTTTCTTGTTTACTTTACCGCCATTGCGCAGGCCACTCTTCTTGCTAAAGGTGGCTTTAGGACCCTCCCCGTCGAAGAATCCGGGCGCACCTCTACGGAAGGACATTTGGTGAATCAACCCGTCACGATCGACCTCGACATCCAGTCGTTCGCTCAACGCGTTCACCACGCTGGCACCGACGCCGTGGAGACCACCTGAAGCAGTGTAGGAACCTCCGCCAAACTTGCCGCCCGCATGCAAACGCGTCATCACAACTTCGACGCCAGTAAGCCCAGTCTTTGGTTCGATGTCGACGGGAATGCCGCGCCCGTTATCAGTCACTTCCACAGATCCATCAGGCAGTAGCGCCACAATAATCTCGCTGCAATGACCAGCAAGGGCTTCATCGACCGCGTTGTCGATGATCTCCCAGAGGCAGTGCATCAGACCCCGAGAATCGGTGGAGCCGATATACATGCCCGGGCGCTTGCGGACGGCGTCGAGCCCTTCAAGGACGCTGAGATGCTTCGCCGAGTACTCACTCGACTTGCTCTCCTTCGCTCCTGCGCTGGCGGCTCTTGACTTACCGGCGGGTGCGGGAGCGGATTTTTTGGAGGCGGGAGGCACGAAGGGCAGGTTACCGGGAGAAGAAGCCCGCGCCGGGGATATTCGCCTTCCGCGGAGAGAGTTTTCGCGAGGAATCCTGAGAAGAGCCAGTGAATTGTGATTACTGACACGCCAAAGGGTATTTCTCCCTGCGGGAATGAAAAATACCTGCTTTGATGTTCACATAGTGTTACTAAGTAAGAAATTTATGACGGCGGGAGGCCTACAGTGAATGAAGTAAGTAGTTTGCTCGCTAGCGATCGTTGCGATCGTTGCGGAGCGCAGGCCTATGTCCGGGCAATTCTTCCTTCCGGCGGTGAACTGCTCTTCTGCGGTCACCACGCCAAGGAGTACAGCGGCAGTCTCAATAAGGTTGCGGCCGAGATTCACGATGAGACGAACCGTCTTGTCGATTCAGAAGCTCACTAACTTCCGCCCACACTCTTAGCGTCGATCAGCCAGAGTTTATTTAATCGAGGTAATCGCGCAGCACTTGCGAGCGCGATGGGTGGCGCAGCTTCGACATTGTCTTTGATTCGATCTGTCGAATACGCTCACGAGTCACACCGTAAACCTTGCCGATTTCATCAAGGGTCTTTGGTTGACCATCAGTGAGACCAAAGCGCATCTGAACAACGCCAGCCTCACGATCGCTGAGGGTATTGAGTACCGAGTGAAGTTGCTCTTGGAGCAGGGTGAAGCTCACTGCGTCGGCTGGTACGACGGCCTCGGAGTCTTCGATGAGATCACCAAATTCACTATCGCCCTCTTCGCCAAGTGGCGTGTGGAGCGAAATGGGTTCGCGACCATACTTCTGAACTTCAACAACCTTTTCAGGGGTCATATCTAATTCACGCGCCAATTCTTCAGGCGTGGGTTCGCGACCGAGATCTTGCAACATCTGACGTTGCACGCGCGCCAATTTGTTGATGACTTCGACCATATGAACTGGGATACGAATAGTGCGCGCCTGATCCGCCATCGCGCGAGTGATGGCTTGGCGGATCCACCAGGTCGCATACGTGGAGAATTTGTAGCCCTTGGTGTAATCGAATTTCTCCACCGCACGGATCAGACCTAAATTTCCTTCTTGAATGAGATCAAGGAAGAGCATGCCGCGTCCGGTGTAGCGCTTGGCAAGAGAGACCACGAGGCGAAGGTTTGCTTCAAGGAGATGATTCTTGGCACGACGACCATCTTCCGCGATCCAGTCCATCTCACGCTTTTCACGATCACCAAACTTCTTGCCAGAGTTGAGGATTTCCTCCGCGAAGAGACCCGCTTCGATCCGCTTGGCAAGCTCTACTTCTTGCTCAGCATTAAGGAGTGCGACTTTACCGATTTGCTTGAGGTAATCCTTCACTGGATCAGCGGTGGCTCCAGCAGAAACGACTTGCTGAACAGGGGCATCCTCTTCATCGGAAGCTGAAAGAGTGAACTCTTCAGTATCCTCGCCTGGCTTCTCTGGAGTCTCTGGTGTTTCTGGAGTTTCTGCTTCGTCAGTAAGAGACTCCCCTTCGACGATGGCGATTGCTTCAGCAACAACTGCTTCAAGATCTTCTAATTCAATTTCTTCGAGATCAATCTCTTCCTCGAGCTCCACCTCAATCTTTACTTCGATACTCTCTTCAAGAAGTGATGCACTCTTCGCAGGTTTGGCTTCGGCCTTCACGGGAGTTGTTAGCGCTTTCTTGACGGGCGCAGCCTT
>JBAXIG010000047.1:0-13594 GCA_037138535.1 Actinomycetes bacterium | reverse complement strand
CGGTTACAACGAGCACTGAGGTCGCGGATACGGGTACGACAGCATCTGTCTCCACGGATACGGGCACTGGTTTTGCCGATACCGGTACGGCGCCTGATACAGGAGCGGGAGATTTTGCAAGCCCATCAGCACCCGACATGGCCGCACTCGTTGCAGAAGGCTTTAGGGCGGAACCTACTGTTGCCTCATTCGACACAGTTGACACGGGTACCACAGCTGAAGCCCCGGTAGAAGTTTCGTCTGACCACACGGCTGCCCCCGCCGTCGAATCAGCATCTAGCCCGAGTGCGGACTTCGCGGCGGCCCCCGCCGTCGCAGCGTCTGAATTCCCTGCTAGTCCGAGTGCCGAATTCCACGATGTCTTGCCGGCTGCACCTGTTGAGCCAGAAGACACAGGTGTAGCTCACAGCGAGTAGTGTCGCTGCTGAAAAGTAGAGATCCGAAGGGTTAATCCTTCAAGAGACTCCATCGCTCCAGCCTTCGGGCCGGAGAGGTGGAGTCTCTTCTTTGCGCCAAAGTGAGCAGCAATTCAAAGGAATTTTGAGGTAGCGGCATCCAAGTAATCATTGCGATGACGGGTGTCTACATTTCATACAAAGTGCGCCGCATAGGACTTGAACCTATAACCCGCTGATTAAGAGTCAGCTGCTCTGCCAGTTGAGCTAGCGGCGCATGCGCTTGCGCGCGTTGGAACCTTACCAGCGTGTGGGGCGTGCTTGTGAATCGACCGGCACGCCACTTCCTACTCATTTATCAACTGAAAATTTGGTTACCCACAGGCGGCGGGGGTGGTCTTGACGGGTGGGGCAAGCCAAGATAGGGGTATGCGAATTCACCCTCCTCTATCAGTCGCATTGGCCGCAGTTTTGGTTGCTGGCTTGAGCGGTGCCACCCCAGGTCAAGCAGCCACGAAGCCGAAGAAGAGTGACAGCGCGATTTCCATCCTGAACACGCTTCTCGTGAAAGGGCGTGCTCCCAAAACCGGGTACACCCGGGCCCAGTTCGGGGCGGCCTGGAAAGACGTCGATGGCAATGGCTGCGATACCCGTAATGACATTTTGAAGCGAGACCTCGCCGACATCATCTATAAATCAGGTTCATGTGTCATCGCCAGTGGCGCTCTTAGCGATCCCTATTCGGGCGCCACCATCCAATTCGAACGCGGAGTCGCCACGAGCAGCGAAGTGCAGATTGACCACGTAGTGGCCCTCTCGGACGCCTGGCAGAAAGGAGCATTCGCCTGGACCGTTGCCAAGCGAACCAACCTGGCCAACGACCCCTTGGAGTTGCTAGCGGTCGATGGTCCACTCAATGGGCAGAAGAGTGACGGAGATGCGGCCACCTGGCTACCACCGAACAAGGCGTATCGCTGTCCGTATGTTGCTCGCCAGGTAGCGGTGAAGTCGAAGTATGGTCTCTGGGTCACTCAGGCAGAGAAGGATGCGATGGCCAAGATCCTGGCCACTTGTCCGAATCAACTGATTCCAGCCGGCTGATCGGCTGAAAATTTGCACTCTGAATATGAGTGTGCGACTAAGTTGGGCGTATGCCTGAAGTAAGAGCGCCCCGGGTCCTTGCCATCGTCCTCAATGGAGTGGTGGAGGACTCTCGAGTTCTCAAGTGCGCATACTCCGCGGGAGAAGCAGGATGGAACTCTTTGATCTTGGGAACCACCCGCAACGGAAGTAAGGATCAATTCGAAGTAGGTCGCGCCCGCGTATTACGCGTACCTGCAAAGGCGCCAGTCGGCACCGGCTTACTCGCGAAAATTTTGCGTCGCGGGCGCTATTACGTGGCACGTTTCAAGTTTCATTTCCTGCCAACCAAACCACCGGCTATTCCAGGTCTTGGACGTGCGGTTTTCATCATGACGCCATATGCAAAAGCTTTTGCACCGGATGTCATCCATGCCCACGATTACAGCGCACTCCCGGTAGCTGACGCACTTGCGAGCGCCATCTCATCTTCGGGGGGAGTGCGACCCAAGGTTGTTTATGACGCTCATGAATTTTTGCAAGGCACGCAACATCTTTCATCGTCTGCTCACCAAGCGTACTCAACAGCTGAGTTACAAATTTCGCAGAAAATCGATGCGATGTTTGTGGTGAGCCCACAGATGGGGCCAATGCTTAAGGAGTATCTGAAGATCTCCCTCGATGCGGCCGTTGTGGCAAACGATCCGATCAGTCAAGGACGTCGGGAGAGTTCGCGCTTGCTCAGAGCCGATGCTGGTATCGCTGAAGGTGTGCCACTGATGGTTTATTCAGGCGCAGTTGCTCCGCAGCGTGGATTAGGAACTGTGCTAGATGCGCTTCCACTATTACCCGGAATTGCCTTAGTCATCATTGCGGCCCCGAGCAATGTGTATGTCAAAGAGTTGATGGCGCGAGCTGCGAGCATGGGACTGTCTGATCGCGTGAAGAATGTGGCCTACGTTCCGAATGAAGAATTGGTCAGTTATCTCTCTGGTGCAGATATTGGATTGATTCCACTTTTGCATCGACCTAACCATGAAATTTCCTTGATTACTAAATTTGGTGAGTATGCCGCGGCAAACCTCCCGATTATCGTCTCGGACGTGAAGACTATGGCCGAAGAGGTCCGCACGATAGGAAATGGTGAAGTTTTTACCGCCGAAAATGCCTCCGAATTCGTGGTCGCCGTAGGGCGAGTGATTGCTGAACCAGCCAAGTATCGAGCCGCCTATACCGATGAGGTGCTCCGCACACGCTCATGGGAGCGGCAGAGCGAGACCTTGATTGCCACCTACAATGGTCTCGTACGTGATCGAGCGGTGGAGGTGAAGCCTTCCGCGCCCCTTCCATTTATGTTAACCACACCGCACTCGCTTTCGGGTCCAGATGATGCAAGGAGTGCGACGGTATGAAGATATTAGTTACTGGTGGCGCAGGATATATCGGCTCAGTTACCGCACATCTCTTAATTGAACGTGGTCACCAAGTTGTCATCCTTGACGATCTATCTACGGGCTATCTTGATGCGATCCCAGCAGGCGCAGAGTTCATTGAAGGTTCCATCCTTGATCCTGAGGCAGTAGCGCGCGCTCTCTCGGAAGTAGCTGCGGTCGTACACTTTGCAGGTAAGTCACTCGTCGGGGAATCCATGGAGAATCCAGAGTTATATTGGAGTGTTAATCGCGATGGCTCCGCAGCATTGATCGATGGCATGAAGCGTGCGAATGTTAAACGTATTGTCTTTTCGTCGAGTGCGGCCACTTACGGTGAACCAACCCGAACTCCCATCGACGAGAGCGACCCCACCCTCCCTACCAATGTGTACGGTGAAACTAAACTCGCAGTTGAAAAACTCTTGGCAGCTGAGAAAGTCTTCTCGTCAATTAGTCTTCGCTACTTCAACGTGGCAGGGGCTCTTATTACCGATGATGATCTTGTAGTTGGCGAGCGTCATATGCCAGAGACTCATCTTTTTCCAAATGTCCTTAACTCTGTCCGTGGGTCCATGCCTATGGAGTTGACCGTTCATGGTGATGATTGGCCGACGCCAGACGGCACCGGTATTCGTGATTACGTTCATGTAGTGGATCTGGCCGATGCCCATATCAAGGCGTTGAATTTATTATCTGGGCAAGGCGATATTTCAATTTCTGGCCACGTGGCAGTCAACCTCGGAAGTGGAGTCGGGTACTCGGTTCGAGAGGTCATCACGGCCGCTGAGCAGGTTTTGGGAGCTAAAGCCAACTTCAAGGTAGGTGTCCGCCGCGCAGGGGACCCTGCGGTTTTGGTCGCTGGCATCGCTCGGGCGGGGCAGTTATTAGGCTGGCGACCTACTCGCGGGTTGGCTGAAATGGTGGAAAGCGCCGCCCGTTTATAGGCAATCCCCCCGTAATACAGGTAAACTCTGTGAGGCGAGTTCGGGTAGCGCTTGACAAGTTCTGGTGCGCACGGGAGCGTTAAATCGTGCAGACAAATGATCTGCCGCCAATTCTGGGGGTCTCATGAAGAAGCTCTTCACCATCGTCGCTAGCCTTGCACTTGTGAGTGGTGCGATCGTCGCGATTGCGCCGGCAAATGCTGCCGTACTTCGCGTTCCGAAGACGACGTGGCCCGCATGCTCAGATGTGCGCACTACTTACTGCGTTGACTCCGTCACTGTCACACAACTCGGATCAGCACCTATCAAACTTACCTATGTTGCTAGTGGTACTGCAGCGCCTGTCACGCCAGCGCCAGCTGCACCGGTCACCACTGATACTCGGACAGCAACGACTGATACTCGGACAGCAACGACTGATACTTCCACAGCGAAAACACCAGTTGCTCCTGCTCCCGCGGCTGCACCTGGTCTGGCAACAGCAGGCAAAGCGCTGGCCGGTCGATGGACCTCTGCTAATTGGGGTGCGGTTGGTCTCGGTGCACTCGGATACGACGGTGTCGCAGTCGATGCACACACCGCTAACGAATTCTCTAACTTCGTGATGGTTGACGTGCTTCCTTCTCTTACCGGAACGACGGATAATCTCGTCAAACTTGCCGGCACCACCGCTAACCCACTCTTTGCCACCTCGATGGATCCAGACATGGTCATCTCCATCAAGTTGAAGACTGGTGATTTCCAGAACGGTGTCACCGTTGCTATCGGTAACGCGGTTACTACTGAAGCAGTGATCGATGCTGCGACAGGTAACTCGGTGACGATAACTGGAAGCCCAGTCACTGTTCCCGTGGCATCTGATTCCAAGCAATGCACCGGTGAAACCGGCAAAGCGATTGCAAACATTCGCCAATTCCAGGTCATCATTGTTCCGCAAAATGACGATCAATCAGGTTTCGGTGTTCCCGGAACATCCGGTGGCATGATGGTTGCCTCCAACGGATCTTGTGGACTCACCACTCCGATTTGGAATAACGATCAGAAGCAAATGACATGGAGTGCTGCAGCGCCTCACTTTGCTGCTGATGGCACTACGGTCAACAAGGGCTTCTATCGCGCCATCATTCCTGCAAAGGATGCCGATCTGCTTTGGGGTCTGAAGAATGCTGCTGATGCAGCCACTGCTCTTGAAGTTTCGATCACGACCGAAGCTGGTGGCTCGACGGCAGCTACGACAAACATTTCCGTGAAAAACAATTCGATCATTATTGATGCCACTGGCTTTAGTTACTCCAAGCCAAAGCTTTCGGTGAAGATCAAGCCAACGTACAAGCCGTCAGCGGCAGCACCTGCAGCGAGTACTCCTTCAGCCAGTACCCCTGCTGCTAACGCTCCAGCCAAGGCTGTCATCAAGAAGATCACCTGTGTGAAGGGGAGTGTCAAGAAGACCGTTTCTGGCACTGCTCCCAAATGCCCAGCAGGTTACAAGCAGAAGTAAAAAAACTCTAAGTGAGGGGCCCGATGAGCAATGCGCTCATCGGGCCCCTTTCAGTATTATGTTCACATGCGTATCCGAGTAATCACCATATTGTCCCTAGTTGTCCTTCTCGTCGCGCCTCAAGTGGCACACTCCGCACAGAATCTCAACGTTAATTTTGCAGACCATTACGCTGGTATTTCGATTTCAAGAATTACCAGCAGTCCTACAGCAGTAATGACTACGGGCGCACCGTATGTTCTCTGTTCCTCTTTTAAAGACCTGAAGTGCTCCGGTAGCGCGGTAGCTAGTGCCATACTTCCCATCTGTGCAAATATCAGCCAAGCAGATTGTGTAGAAGGCCTTGCAGTCTCGACACCACGAGCCGAAAACGGAACTGCAACACTCTTGAAAACTATAGGTACGACAATTTTTCCAGCAGATGCCGCATTGGGCACACCCGAAGGAGCCGATTGGAGTCTTTTTGAAGTTCCGCAATTAAAGAGCGCTGGTGAGCAATACCTTTATGCAGTCAAAGTAATGGTCAACTTGGAGAAGTTTCCTGTTGTTGGAATTAAATCTACAGACTTTTCCGCTTCAGTCGTTCCGTATACATTAGGCACCACATCTTCTTCCCCGATGCGTTCAGAAGAATTCGCAGATGCAACTGGGAAGACTTCGGTCCGCACAGTTGGAGCAGATCCTAATTGTATCTGGAAAGAATTGACCCAGTGTGGAGTGGAAGGAAAGTTTCCAAAGGATGCCCGTGTCAAGCTCACCGTGCATATCGGAAATTATTTGAGTTCGTGGCTCCACGGCCGCCTTACCGATCCAAGCGTGACGATCACTGCGATCGATACCAGACAAAACCGGCTCACGGTTGAAGCGCAACCGGTGGATGTTCCCGCTTCGAAGACTTCAAAGAGTGTTGACGCATCGGATGCCGCACTTGTTGATAGCTTTCGCGACCTCGCAGGAAATTTGCCTCCCGGAGATATCGGCATGATGGTAGAGGCGTCGGATTCGAATGCGATGCGCACTTTTGCAAGATTTGAAAAGTTCTTTGGCGATAAGGCAACCCGCCTCGATTCTGTGTGGTCTTTTCGAGCGTTAGGCGCAAGCGCGGCGCAGTCGGTATTAGCAACAACGCCAACCACGCCGGCAGATTTCTTGGCGCAGCTGCCGCAGATGCCGATTATGGGTGCTCCGTCGGCGTCAGGTGTCGCATCTGTGGCAACTGCATTGGGAATGGGCGCAGCGGCAGCGAAGTGCTCATCACAGATTTCTGCAATTACTGGTGCAGTTCTGGGGACCTCCTCGACGACCGCGCTCGTGGGACTTGTGACTACGAATTCGATGACCTATGAGTCAACGCCACCACAGTTTGTGGATGGAACCTTGAATTATAAAGTGGCCGGCCTGCACTTTAATCCTGATGGCTCGGTATTCTCTGGCCGATATGACTTGGTGATGGATGCCAAGGTCGCACGCTGCCTTTACGGCTACTCAGATTCCAGTGCACCTCTGCAAGCAAGTGTTGAAGTGGTGGATTCAGATGGAACTTCCCGAGTCACTACCGCTACTTTGCGCGAAGTAAATGGCTGGCTGAAACTTGGCGTCTATGGTTTTTCCTTCTCTTCCCCGACTTTGAAGGTGAAACTTACTCAGGCCACCCCAGTAGTGAAGGCAGAACCGGCAGCGACGGCCCCCGCGCCCGCGCCAGTTACGACTCCAGTCACGACTCCCGTTACGACTTCAGTAACCGCACCAGCGACGGCACCCGCACCGGTGACCTCAAAAGTTGTCACAAAGGTTACGACGATTTCATGTGTGAAGGGCAAAACCATTAAGAAGGTCACGGGCGCAACCCCCAAGTGTCCGGCTGGATTTAAACTTAAGGCCTAATCCGAAAGTAGTGCAGCCCGGACGTTCTCTGGCCAGGGCGCTGATCCGGAAGTATTTGGTGCATGCACACACGTATGTTGACCGCGCATAGCAATTTCTCCATTGACGTATGCCTCGAAGGCGAAGGTGCACGATGAAGTACCCACTTTCTCGACTCGGAGATGAGTCACAATTTCTTCACCGTAGAAAATTCGACGCAGATATTCCATGGATACAGCCACTCGTGGAATCGCTCCCACGATCTCGATGCCGAAGCCTAAACGTCGCCAGAGTGCATGTTCGGCCTCTTCGGCCCAGCGAAATCCGCTTGAATAGTGTTGGTGTGTAGAGGCGTCGGTCTCAACCCATTGCAGGGTGCGGGTGATAGAAATACTGGCTGGCACAAGATTTCCTTCGCTAGACCGTCGTCAATGGGGTACCTACCGGCTAGTGTAACGGCGTGGTCAGCGTCATTAGTGGAGAAGCGAGCGATCTTCTCACTCGGGCTACTCGGCCGCAATCCCTCATTTTCACCATTTACGGTGCCTATTCACGTGTGCTCGACGGTTGGCTCTCTGTCGCTTCGCTAGTGGAGATGATGCAGGCATTAGAAATTGAAGAGGCCACGGTACGTAGCGCGCTCAGTCGCTTCAAGCGCCGTGGCATCTTGATCGCCGATAAGCGCGGAGGAGCTGCTGGCTACGCACTGAGCGATGCTGCACGCGCTACTTTCGATGTGGGCGATGCTCGAGTGTTAGAGCGACGAGAAGTACATGCCGACGAAGGTTGGGTGCTGGCGGCGTTCTCAATTCCTGAAAGTAATCGTGATTTACGGTACCGACTGCGCTCTCGCCTCATTTGGCTTGGATTTGCGCAAGTGACTGGTGGGCTATGGATTGCCCCCGCTCAACTGAAGAATGAATTACTTACGTTGACGGCAGAGCTCGGTGTCGAGAAGCACATGGACGTCTTCTCCAGTACCCACACTGCCTTTCGTCCCACGGCGGAGGCAGTGGCTTCTTGGTGGGATCTGGAATCCATCGCAAAGATGCACACTGCTTTCTTCGACGCACATCACCCGCTCGTTGCTAAGTGGAGTAAGGGTGGTGGAGATTCTCCAGCAGAGGCATTCGTTGATTACACCCGCATCCTTACTGCCTGGCGCCACCTGCCGTATCTTGACCCAGGTTTGCCGGCGAACTTCTTACCGCGTGATTGGCCCGGGTATAAGTCATCAGACGCTTTCTTTGCGCTCAAGGATAAGTTGGCGGAAGGGGCTCTTGCCCACGTGCGAAATGTTGTGCGGATCTAGTGATGCGCTGAAAGTAAATTTAGAAAACAGTATTAGGTATCCACTTTCCATAGACTTCGCGAAGTACATTCACAATCTCGCCCACGGTCGCATACGCCTTCACTGCCTCAATGCAGGCGGGGACCGTGTTTTCATCATTATCTGCAGCCGACTTGAGCGCGGTGAGTGCCTTGGCGACACGTTCGTTATCACGGCTCTCTTTAAGCTGGTGAAGCGAAGTGACCTGCGCTGCTTCCGAGGCCGGATCAACACGGAATACTTCCAGGCTCGGGCTCGCGCCTTGAAACTTGTTGACGCCGACCACAATGCGATCTCCGCGATCAACTTCGAGTGCCAGTTGGTAGGCACTATCGGAAAGCTCTCTCTGGAAATAGCCAGAGGAGATGCACTCTAAGGCGCCGCCACGCGTCTCGATATCGTCGAGCATTGCCCACATTTGATGGGCGAGGTCCTCGGTCATCTCTTCAATGACATAACTTCCAGCTAACGGATCTACGTAATTGGTGACACCTGATTCGTATGCCACCACCTGCTGGGTGCGCAGGGCAAGAGTGGCGGCTTCTTCGGTCGGAACGCCGAGGGCTTCGTCGTAGGCAGAAACGTGCATGGTCTGAATTCCGGCGAGCGCTGCAGCCATCATTTCTACTGAGGTGCGCACAGTGTTGTTCATGGGTTGTTGCGCAGTGAGTGATGAACCCGCAGTGAAAGCGAAGATACGTAATTGCTCTGAGAGTGGATTTTGTGCGCCGTATTTTTCGCGCATGAGCCTTGCCCAGGTGCGACGTGCGGCACGGAACTTTGAAATCTCGCTGAGGAAATCCATATTTGACGTGAGGAAGGTGAAGAGGGTGGGCGCCACTGCGTCCACACTGATTCCGCGGGCCACTGCCGCGTCAAGGTAAGCGCGTGCATTTGCGAAGGTAAAAGCCACCTCTTGTACCGCATTGGATCCGGATTCTCTGATGTGATAACCGCTCATTGCGAGGGATACCCACTTAGGAATGTGTGTGGCTATGTGCTCGATGACGTCGACGGAGAGTTTGAGACCGGCTTCGGCCGGGAAGATTTGGGTACCTCGAGCGATGTACTCCTTGAGCACATCGTTTTGTATGAAGATACCAAATGCATTTGGGTCGACCTCGCGTTGTTCAGCGAGGGCAATAAACATCGCTGCCCAGATGTAACCGATCGAATTCGCAGTTGTGCGCACCTGGCTGATTTTGTCGAGGGGGATTCCATCCATCAGGATTTCAATATCGCGGAGTGAATCAATAGCGACACCCACTTTGCCGACTTCGCCAGCAGCGAGTGGATGGTCTGAGTCGAGGCCAAGTTGCGTGGGGAGGTCAAGTGCGACACTGAAACCAGTAAGACCTTGGTCGAGTAATTGACGAAAGCGCGCGTTCGTTTCGGCAGGAGTGCCGAAACCACCGTATTGACCCATGGTCCAGACGCGTGGTTCTGCACTGATGCCACGCGTGTATGGATACTCGCCCGGTTGCTCTTTCACAATAATCCTTACTTAGATTCCGCTTCGAGTTCTTCCCTGATGACCTTCTTAGCGATCTTTCCGGTGGAATTCAACGGGAAAGAGTCAACAATGCGTACCTCTTTTGGCTTCTTGTAGGAAGCCATGCTCGCCTTACAGTGATCCATCACAACTTGTGGATCCACCTGAGCTCCAGGAAGGAGGGTAATGAGCGCGGTGACGCGTTGGCCCCACTCTTGGTCCTTTACTCCCACGACGGCGACTTCATGGATGCCTTGAACCTGTGCGATTACTTCCTCAATTTCACGCGGGTAGATGTTGTAACCACCGCTGATGATCATGTCTCCCTTGCGATCGACTAAGAAGAGACGATCGTAGTTATCCAGACGTCCTAGATCTCCGGTATGTAGCCAACCGTCGCGCACCGCTTTAGTTACGGTGTTGTCCTGGCCAGCTGCCCCCCAGTACCCGCGCATGACGTGATCGCCGCGGGTGATGACTTCGCCGATCTCCCCGAGAGGAACGTCTTTGCCGTCTTCGTCCACGATGCGTACTTCTACACCCTTGCAGGCGTTGCCCGCGCTCGTGAGGACTTCGGGTTCGCGTGTGAGTCCGAGTGTGTGATCTGCTTCGGAGAGCACGGTGACGGGAGGAATGGCTTCGACCAATCCGTAGTACTGCACCATGTGCGTCGTGAGCTGCTCGTGGCATTGGCGAATTTGCTCGGCGGGCATCGGCGCTCCTGCGTATCCGAGCATTTGCAAATTCTTAAGGCGTTCGGGGGAGATGTCTTTCATGGCAAGGAGGCGAGCAACCATGGTCGGCACCATCGCAGTTGCGGTAGCACCGCCTTTTTCGAAGGCTTCGACTACGTGCTCTTCGTCGAATTTGGCATGCACGATCTGACGAGCACCAAAAGCAAAGAAGGGGAGCACGAAGAGTCCGCTGGTATGTGTAACAGGGCCAGTATGGAGCCAGGCATCATTTTCATTTGGTATGCGACCGAAGAGATCTGTGACGATGTTGTTAAGGCTGGCAAAACGATTACGATGGGTGCGAATAGCGCCCTTCGGCTTGCCCGTGGTTCCACTTGAATAATTAAGCGATACCAAAGTATCTGGATTAACTGCCAGATGCAGTTCTTCACTGGATTGCGCGGCGAGAAAGCGCTCGTAAGAAACGGCGCCCTCGTGTTCGCCGTTGATAACAATGACATGATCAACCAGTTCGCGTACTTCCTTGGCGTCATCCCAGAACTTTGCATCAAGAATAAGCACTCGGGCACCGCAGTCGGTGGCAATGCGAATCCAGTCCGTGGGATGGAGGCGGTAGTTAAGAGCGACCCGGCAGAGTCCAGCGGTAGAGATTCCGAGATCGGTTTCGATGTAAGTGTTTTGATTGCTTTGGAGATCGAGTACACGGTCTTCAGTTTCGAGCCCTAGAGCACGAAGTGCGCGCGCAAGTTGCATGATGCGTCCACCGACTTCGCCGAAGGTGATTTCTCCTTCAGGTCCAGTCAGTGCGATGCGATCGCGATACTTTCGCATCGAGCGCGCAACAAGTGTCCCTACATCCATCGTCTCTCCTAGTGCTCTACCTGTGAGTGCTCTACCTGCGAGTGCTCTACCTGTGAGTGGTCTACCTGCGTGCCGGGCGCTACGTAGGCAGCATCCAAGATCCAAGCCCCATCTGAGAGAACCGTAACGGGGTTAATGTCTAGTTCGCTCATCGCTGGCCAATCGCGAGTGGCGTCAGCGAGGCGAAGAATTAAGTGGACGAAAGCCTCGCGATCGGCAGCGGACGCCCCGCGCGCTCCAGCAAAGAGTTTCGCGAGTCGTGTCTGATCGATCATCGCATTCACGTCGTCGGCAGAGACCGGAAGCAAGTGGAGCGCGACATCGGAGATGATTTCTGTGAGTACCCCACCGACGCCCACGGTAAGGACGCGGCCGAGTGCGCTGCCGGTAATACCCACCAGCGCTTCGACGCCTTTGGGTACGAAACGTTCCACGAGGATGTCTCCACCAAGTTTCTTCAATTGATGAAAGGCATCTTCGGCGCTGTCGGCGCCAATATCGAGGAGCACGCCACCGGCATCGCTCTTATGGAGCAGGCCAGGAACGACAGCTTTGAAAACGGCGCGTCCGCCCACGCGTGTGACACCGGCGAGGGCTTCATCGAGAGTGGTCGCAAGGAGTGATTCTGGAATCGGTAGCCCGGCCGAAGCGAGCGCGCTCTTCAATTCAATTTCGTTTGCGCCAACCGTGGGAGTCGCAAGTGGCGCGCAGAGTGGCGGGCGCACTGCGTTTGTTCTCTTTGGTTGTGAGACTGTGTGCAGAATCGAGAGTGACCGAACAGCGCGCTCGGGAGTAGGAAATGCTGGAATCTGTGCGGCATTTAGAAGAGTGGCGCCTTGTGGGGCCAGGGCGGCGGCTCCGGTACGGGCGACGACGATAGGTAGGTCGCGCACTTTTCGGGTGGCGACGAGAGCGTGAGCGATCTTCTCCACATCATTTCCGGTGAGTACACAAAAGCACGCAACGATTGCATCGACATGGGGATCGGCCGCAACCAGCGCTAGACATTTTTCAAAGAGACCGGGTTCGCTCATGACAGCTGCGGTCACGTCTACGGGGTTGGTGGCATTTCCATAAGCTGGAATTACTTCCTCTAGCGCAGCGATGGTTTTTGGATCAAAGGACGCAAGTTCAAGCCCTTCGGCTTCCAGTGCATCCACCGCAAGAATTCCGCTACCCCCCGAAGTCGTCACGATGGCGACGCGCTTTCCTACGAGAGTTCGTTCGGAAGCAAAAGCGGCTCCGGCGTCGAGTAGGTGTTCTACATCGTTCACGCGAATGGCCCCCGCGGCCTTGATGGCGGCATCCACTACTCGATCTTCGCTGGCAAGTGCACCGGTGTGCGAAGCAGCCGCAGCCGCTCCTGCCGTCGAGCGCCCAGCTTTGAGTATTGCTGTGGGTTTCCTACTGGCAATTCCGCGGAGTGCGTCAACGCTTTCTAATCCTTCAAGATACAGAAGCACACCTGAAACTGAATCGTCGTGTGAAATCTCGGTGGCTACTTCGAGTGCCGTGACGTCGGCCTCATTGCCCGTAGTCACCGCAATACCCATGGGGAGACCGCGTTCTTGAGCGAGTGAATAAGTGCCATAGCCGAGCGCACCTGATTGGCTGACGAGAGCAAGCGAGCCGGCTTCAACGCGCGTTGAATCAGATCCGAAAACTGGGCTAAAAGTTGCGAGTACTTTCTTTTTGCCGCCCACCGAACCGATGCAGTTGGGGCCGACTAAGCGCATCCCACTGGTTCTCGCAATCATTACCAAATCTGCTTGTGCAAGTGCACCGGCATCACCTGCTTCGGCAAAACCCGAAGACATCACAACTGCGACACCAACACCGGCATTCGCACAATCTCTCACCGCCTGAGCTACTGATGCGGCGGGTACCATGATGAGGGCAAGCTCGACTCGCTCTGGCACCTCAGCCATTGACGAAAACGCATCAAGACCGAGGACGGTTCCGCCTTTGGGGTTTACGGGATAAATTTTTCCTTGGTATCCAAA